>JAZQTY010000100.1:0-6059 GCA_045631025.1 Eubacteriales bacterium | reverse complement strand
TGTAGCTAAGTGTTGTCTTCCTAAGACCGCTTGGCCTCCCGACTTGTTGAGGATTTCTTCCTCTCCTTCAACAAGGACAGCGACCTGTACGTCGGCGTTCAGCAGGGAGATAACGGACAGAGCATGGTACTTGGCGGTATTGATGCTGAAGGCAACGACTGCTTTAATCTCCTCTCCGAGCTTTGCCTTGAGGCAAGCAGAAACTTAAAGCTTATAGACCCCAAGATAAATCTCCGTGTGTCAAGCAAAACTCCTCTTTCTATATACGAAAAGGGAACTGAGCTTACAAAGGTCGGTCTTGGATTCCCTCAGTATTCCAATGATGACGTTGTTATCAAGGGACTTGAAAGACTTGGATATACTCACGAGGACGCTTCAAACTACGTAGTTGCTGCTTGCTGGGAGTTTATAATCCCCGGTGTTGGTAATGATATAGCAAACATCGGTGCTGTCAATTTCCCCGCACTTGTGGATAAGGTCATAAGAGAGAACGTAAGCGCAGACTTTGATACCATAGTATCTAAGGTCAAGGCTGAGATAAAGACCGAGTGCGACAAGATAAGAGCGAGTATTGATAACGTATGGTTCGTACCCTCGCCCATTATGGACTTGCTCAGAGATGAAAAGAAGTATAATAATTTCGGTATCCACGGAAGCGGTATAGCTTGTGCGGCTGATGCTCTCGCGGCAGTACAAAAGTACGTATTCAACGAAAAGAAGGTAACTCCCGAAAGGCTTATATCCGCACTTGACACGGATTTTGCAAATGACGCAGAGCTTTTGCATCTGCTTCGCTTTGAAGCTCCCAAGATGGGAACGGGAAGCAAGGAAGCAGACGATCTTGGCGGTATGCTCCTCTCATCCTTCGCAGATGCCCTTGAGGGACATACCAACTGTATGTGCGGTAAGTGGAGAGCAGGAACAGGAACGGCTATGTACTATCTGTGGCACGCAAGAGAACTTGGTGCTACCGCCGACGGACGCAGAGCAGGCGAGCCTTTCGGTACGAATTTCTCGCCAAGCTTGTTCGCTCAGATTCCCGGACCTATTACAGATATTGAGTCCTTTACCGCAAACGACCTCACGAGAAATATGAACGGCGGACCTCTCACACTTGAATTTGCGGCAGGAATATTTAACTCCGCAGAAAGCATAAAGAAGGTCGCTATGCTCATTCAGTACTTTATAAAGCGCGGCGGACATCAGCTTCAGCTCAATGCCGTAAACCTTGACGCTATGAAAGAGGCTCAGGCAAATCCCGAGGCATACAGACAGCTTGTAGTCCGTATCTGGGGCTGGTCGGCATACTTCGTAGAGCTTGATAAGGATTTCCAAGACCACGTAATGGCAAGACAAGAGTACAATATATAGTGAAGAGGTAAGAGTGAAAAGTGAATAGGTGATGAAGCTTTTCGCAAAGGCGAAAAGCCTCCAAACTTCTTCACTCTTCACTATTACTTATAACTTTGAATTTATGAATGGTTTAATTTTTGATATAAAAGAGTTTGCCGTACACGACGGAGAAGGAATAAGGACAACTGTTTTTCTAAAGGGTTGTCCTCTCCGTTGCGTGTGGTGTCATAACCCCGAGGGATTATCTCCAAAGAAAGAGCTATACCAAAAGTTTAACGGCTGTCTTGGCTGCGGCAGATGCAGTATTCCTTGTGACCATGAGGAATGCAAGGAGATAGGCAGATGCTTACACGTTTGCCCAAAAAATCTTATAAGCGTTGCTGGTATCGAATGGGAAGCGAAAGCGCTTGCGGACAAGCTGCTGACACACAAGAGCTTCTTTGATACAATGGGCGGTGGGATAACCCTTTCGGGCGGAGAGCCATTGCTTCAAGCGGATTTTTGTGCCGAGCTTTTGAGTCTGCTCAAAGGTAAAATACACACGGCAATAGAAACCTCCGGATACGCAAAGAGCGAGGATTTCAAAAAGGTCATAAGCCTTTGCGACTTCGTGTATATGGACATAAAGCTCGCCGACAGCGAAGAACACAAGAAATACACGGGTGTTGACAACAAGATAATTCTTGAAAATGCAGAGTACCTAAAGAATAGCGGAATACCGCATACGTTCCGTACACCGCTGATACCCAACATCACGGATACGGAAGAAAACCTCAGTGCAATAGAAAAAATTGTGGGCGAAAGCTCTTGGGAAAAGCTACCCTATAACACACTTGCGGGTGCAAAATATGCGAGTGTGGGGAGAAGATTTGATTATGAAATTAAATAGTGAAAACAAGCAAATAAAATTTGATATTGTGAATATAAGCGGTGGCTTTGCTTGCTACGTAAGCGGAAATGGAGAACTTACGTATTCCTTGGATATGGCTGATACCTCGGAGTATATGGCGATAGAAAATCACTCGCCGTTCTGGTGCCGTCCTTTTTGGGGCAAATCACTCTCGGAACTGCCCAAGAAAGTACAAGCGTTACTTATCAAAAACGGTGATACATATACTTACTATCTTCCTGTGTGCGATAGCGTTTTCAAAACAGTTATACGCGGAGAAGAGGGCGGATTTGAGTTCTATACCTACTCAAACTGCGACACCGTTACGGAATGTAATCATCAATTGGCTTACGTCTGCCTTGAGGGGAAAGAGCCACTGTCGCTTATGAAGCAGGCGGCAAAGGCAGTATGCGAATTGCTTGACAACGGGCTGAAGCTCCGCGAAGAAAAGACCGTTCCCGACGTGTTCAACTATCTCGGCTGGTGCTCGTGGGATTCTATGCAGATAAGAGTTAATCACGAGGGACTTTTAGAGAAAGCAAAAGAGTTTAAGGAAAAGAACGTTCCCGTACATTTTGCCATAATTGACGATATGTGGGCTGATGTTCCGCACTTGAATGAGATCCCCGCTGATGTCGATTTTCGTACTATGGTCACACATATGCACGGTAGTAAAATGCGCTCCTTTGCGGGAAATCCAAAGAGATTTCCCAAGGGAATGAAGGCGGCTGTTGAGGATCTGAAGAAAGAGGGAATACCCACAGTCGGTATATGGTTCCCGACCACAGGATATTGGGCGGGACTTGAACCAAATGAAAGCGAAGCGGAGAGACAAAAGGACAACACCGTAACGCTTGAAAACGGGCAGATAATAGTTGCCCCCGAAAAGCCAAAGGCAGAGAGATACTTTGATGATTTCTGTTCCCGTGTTAAGGAGTGGGGCGCAGATTTCGTAAAGATAGACAACCAAGGCTTTCATCAAAGATACGAGAACGTAGCTCCCATAGGTGAGAGCGCAAGAGCCATACAGAACGGTATAGATAAGGCGGCAGATAAATATTTTGACGGTGCGCTTATTAACTGCATGGGAATGCCCTCGGAGTGTATGTTCAACAGAACGAGTGCGGTCAGCCGTTGCTCCGACGACTTTATCCCCGAGAGCAGAGAATGGTTCGCAAAGAATATTCTCCAATGCTCCTATAATGGACTGCTTCAGGGACAGTTTTACGTCAACGATTGGGATATGTGGTGGACGGACGACGAGCAGGCTGTAAAGAACAGTCTTTGCCGTGCTATCAGCGGCGGGCCTATCTACGTGTCCGACAAGATAGGCAGAACCAATCCCGAAATACTGAAGCCCTTGTGTCTTGAGGACGGCAGAATAATCCGCCCCGACGAGAGCGCAACTCCCACGGCAGACTGTCTTATGCAAAATCCAACCACAATGGACAAGATATTCAAGATACGCAACCGCATCGGAGACAACGGTGTTTGCGCGGTGTTCAATATCAATGCTGAGAACAAGCCCGTCAGCGGTACACTTGCTCCCACAGAGCTTGGAATTGCAGAGGGAGACTATGCGTATTACGAATATTTCACCAAGGACAGTGGTATTTTAAAAAAAGGCGAACACATTGATATAAGCCTTAATAACAATGATGAATACCGTTTGTATTCGTTTATTTCTTATTCTGACGGTGAAAATATAGGCTTTGGCAGAACGGATAAATTTATGGGTACCGTTATGGTCAAAAATAACGGTAAGGTATGAGGATTTGAAAATGAAATCGTTAAAAGAACTTTATAAAATCGGTTGCGGACCGTCAAGCTCACATACAATAGGTCCTGAACGTGCTTGCGAAATATTTAAGAACAGAAATTCAAATGCAGATACCTTTTGCGTTGTCTTGTATGGATCATTGGCGAAAACAGGGAAAGGGCACTGCACGGATAAGGTTATCCAAAAAACGTTTTTACCCAAAGAATCTGAAATCGTTTTTAATACGGATAATTCCGACATTCCTCATCCTAATACACTTGAGCTTATAGCATGCGTCAAAGGAAAAGAAAGTGATAGAGCAAGGGTATTCAGTGTTGGCGGTGGCAGTATCGTGTTTGAGGGAGAGGCTTTTTCAGAATCCGAAGACATATATCCCGAGACGTATTTTGAAGAGGTAGCGGCTATATGTAAAAATAACGATAAACGATTATGGGAATATGTTGTTGAAAAAGAAGGAAATGAAATTCTTTCGTATATACAGGATATATGGAGTACAATGAAGGAGTCCATAAAAAGAGGACTTTCCGATGAAGGTGTACTTCCCGGTGGATTGGAAATTCAAAAGAAAGCAAAAATGCTGTATCACGCACAGCATATTGATGAATCGGTTGAGATAAGAGAAACCCGAATGGTGTGTTCTTATGCGTTCGCTGTGAGTGAACAGAATGCTTCGGGTGAAAAAATAGTAACCGCTCCAACTTGCGGCGCGTCGGGAGTGTTGCCTGCGGTGTTATATTATCAACAGCAAAAACGCGGATATAGCGACGAAGATATTATAAAGGCACTTATGACCGCAGGACTTATGGGGAACTTTATTAAGACGAATGCTTCAATATCGGGTGCGGAATGCGGGTGTCAGGCGGAGATCGGAAGCGCTTGCGCAATGGCAGCTGCCGCGTTAGGAGAGCTGTTTGGACTTGATATTGATAAGATTGAGTATGCGGCTGAAATCGCGATCGAGCATCATTTGGGGCTTACGTGCGATCCAATATGCGGACTTGTTCAAATACCTTGTATTGAGCGAAACGCAGTAGCTGCAATGAGAGCGATAAACGCGGTAAATCTTTCAAGCTTTTTATGGAACACCAGAAGAATATCGTTCGATAGAGTAGTTCAGACGATGAAAGAAACGGGAAGAGATCTCTCAACAAGCTATAAAGAGACTTCAGAAGCGGGACTCGCAAGAATTAAATTACAAAAGGACAAAATTTGATGATCGAAAAGCAAAACGTGCATACCCATAGTAGCTATTGTGATGGAAAAGATACGCCTGAAGAACTCGTATTATATGCTATAAAAGCTGGATTCTCTTCTATAGGATTTTCAGGTCATATCAGTCCGAAAAATATCAAGGTGTTTGGATACACCTCCGATTTAGATGGATATATAAAAGAAATACGGAGATTGCAAGGTAAATACGGAGATAAGATCAGAATATATTTAGGAGCTGAGATGGACGCATACAGCTCTGTTGAAGTCTCTGCTTTTCAATACGTCATTGGCTCTGTACATATGTCTATCAAAAATAATGTTCCCATATTCTTTGATCACGATATCGAATTGTGTAAAAAAGCAATTCTTGAGGTGTTTGACGGTGATGTAGTGAAATACATTCAAGCATATTACGACACTGTGGCGTCGCTGCCTGAAAGATTTGATTTTCAAATAGTGGGGCATTTTGATGTGGTTACCAAATTCAATGAACGAGAAAAAATATTTGACACAGAATGTAAAACGTATAAAAATATAGCATTGGAAGCATTACATACAATCATAAAAAAAGTCAATGTTTTTGAGGTGAACACGGGCGCAATGGCTCGTGGATTTAGAGCTGAGCCGTATCCGCAGATGTTTTTGTTAGAAGAAATCAAAAGATTAGGTGGGAATATCATCATAACCTCAGATTGTCACGATAAGAACAAGCTTGACTATGGTTTTGATACTGCAACAGAATTATTAAAAAGCATAGGGTACAAAGAAATCTTAATTTTAGATGATAACGGATTTAAAGAAGTACCTAAGTCGGAGGCCAAGCGG
>JAZQTY010000099.1:0-2351 GCA_045631025.1 Eubacteriales bacterium | reverse complement strand
GTGTTGTCTTCCTAAGACCGCTTGGCCTCCGACTTCGATTTTGATTCCGGAGATTGTTATTTGTTGCTCGCTGAAGCATATCTTGCTACCGGCGAGGAAGAAAAAGCAATGGATGCGGTCGATAGTTCTATTATGTACTATATTGATCTCCTGAACAGAGAAACAGACGGCGAAAACTGCTACCCGATAGTTGTTTGCTCTCCGATTGTAAAAAAGCGTGAGTTTAAGCAGCGAATTTGCAAGGATATCATAAAAAAGAAACTGCAAAACAAATTATCCGATAAGTGTATCGAGAAACTTAATAAAAACAATCGTTTCGTAAAGCTTCTTGATATGGTGAACAATATCCAATAATTATATTTATTCGCCCCGCCTCGCGCGTAACATCGCTTTTGTGTCAACAAAAGCAGTGCTTGTCAGGAAAAGAAGACAAACTTTCGGAGTGCACAAAACTAAGGCTCCCTTGTGTAAAGGGAGGTGGCACGGCAACGCCGTGACGGAGGGATTGGTTTTTCTGAATTTCCACGAGTACAACCCCTCAGTCAGCTTCGCTGACAGCTCCCCTTACACAGGGGAGCCTACCGCTACGGCGGGGACTGTGCAAAGCTAAAGCTTTTTGGAACCACCAGCACTGCTGGTGGTTTTCGTTTCACAAAAAGAACCGCCTTCACTATCGTTTTTTGATAGCCAAAGCGGTTCTCTGCCTTTTATTTTATTTCGTATGCTACACGTACAAGTATATCAAAGCTCCTCGACGGAAACTACTCCCTCAAGCTTCGCTATCTTGGTCATAAGCGCCTGCAAGGACACCTTTCTCGGTGTCTGAAGTGAGAATACCGCGCACGGATTTCTTCCCTCTGCGGCGTTCTTTGTGATCTCAAGGTCTATTATGTACCCGCCGCTCTTCTTTATCGTATCTACTATCGTTCCGAGATTTGAGTTGTCGGTATATTCAACGTACATATTTGAGGTGCGCGCGTTTGATACTATAAAATATTCAAGACGCGCAAGCACGAGCTCCGCAAGCATAACGACCGCAGTCGTTATAACGGCACCCTCAATATATCCGGCTCCGCAGCAAAGTCCGACGACAGCCGCCGTCCAAAGACCTGCCGCCGTGGTAAGTCCCTTGACCTGACGGCGCTTGGTGATAATGATTGTTCCCGCGCCGATAAAGCCGATTCCCGCAATAACCTGTGCGCCGAGTCGCGCCATATCCGTATTAAGCCCTTGAAAAACGAGATACTGGCTGGTAAGAGTCGTCATTGCCGCACCAAGACAGATAAGTATATGCGTACGGAAGCCTGCGGGGCGGCGCTTTCTCTCACGCTCTATTCCTATTATTCCGCCGCAAATAACTGCAACGACGAGTCGCACGGTAACGGAAAGCCATCCAAGCTCCGTACCTCTTAAAAAGTTCAAGCATTCAAGCATTTCGTCACCCCCTTAAAGCTCTTCTATACTGCGCACCGTGTCAACCTCTGCAATGGCAGTCATAAGAGCGGTGTGCGTTTTCTTTTTAGGTAAGCGCAGAGAAAAAATAGCGCTTGGATAATTGTTTTCGGAGTGCTTTGCCTTGGTAACCTCAACGTCAAATATCTTGGTATCCTGCGCCTTTATCTTCTCAATAACAAGAGAAAGATCGTCAATATGCTCAAGCTCAACGAAAAGGTTGATATTTTTCGACCTTGAAAGAATAAATCTCTCAAGTCTTGAGAACACGACTATTACGAATATCATGAGGACACAGCATATTACCGACGCGATGTAAAATCCGGAGCCGATGCATATTCCCATGCAGGCGGACGCCCAAAGACCTGCCGCCGTGGTCATTCCCTTTACCTGCTGACGTCCCGTAACTATTATCGTTCCCGCGCCAAGAAATCCTATGCCGTTAATAACCTGCGCGCCAAATCTTGAAACGTCGGTAACGAGCGAGCTGTTGCCAAGTGCCGGGCGCCAGACCGTAGTTAACATAACGGAAAGATAAGTGCCGAGAATCATCGTCATTGCCGCGCCGACACACACAAGCATATATGTACGGAATCCCGCAGGACGGCGCTTTCTTCCGCGGTCTATACCGATAGCTCCTCCGCAGAGCACGGCAAGTCCAACGCGGATAAGTACTTCCCATATGGACAGTGACATCTTTTTGAGTTCCTCCCATTCTGTACTTTGCGTACCTTTATCATTCGGACTCCGCAAAAGAGTCCGAATGATTATATTCTATATATTATACACCAAATATTGAAAAAATGCAATAGTATTCCAATATTTTACCGAATTCATCCCAAAACAACGTCATAAGAAAGCCGTTGTCCGTTTCGCAAGACGTATATCCTCGCTTCGTC
>JAZQTY010000098.1:0-4925 GCA_045631025.1 Eubacteriales bacterium | reverse complement strand
ACCCTCGAGCCACAGAGAGTAATGGAGTATGCGGAAGAACTGCAGAGCCTCACGGAAGTTTCTTGCGGGATAACGAGGAACTTGGGTAAGTACCTCGACAATATCCTTTCTTCCCATGCTCTCTGCCTCAGCCTTGTATCTGTCGCAGAGAGATATGATAGCGTCTATCATTCTAACCTGATACTCATTTGCATTCTCTCTTACTGCAAGAAGTCCCTTTGAGATAGTTGTTGCGTAGTTGGGAGAGAGGTTGGAAACGTATCCAAGCTCGTGGATATAGTGATCCTTTCTTATCTCTGCCCACTCCTCTGCCGTATATACGTCGGGCAGATTTGCAACTGTACGCATAAGAACTATCTTTTCGTCCTCATGTATGTGGGGTGTTTCAAGTGAGGAAAGATACTCAAATCTTCTCGTCATTCTCTCGTCGCCTGAGAGTCCCTTTGCCGAGTATTCTGCACCAAGGTCGCAGTCTACCTTTATACACATTTCTCTGTTTACTCGGTCGATTATGTAATAGTTGTATAGATTGTTATTCATAATAGCCTACTCCTTTTTTGTTCTGTAATCCTGAAGCATAGGAGTTCCCTCTTCACAGTTTATATTTTCAAAATAAAGATTTCCTATATCTCCTGCCAGATGAAGTGCTGCTCCTACCGCTCTTGAATACACATTTTTAATACTTATGTTATATGTTTCTTCAGCGGTAGAAAAACGTGTTCCGTACATTCTGTCAGCATCTCCAACTCTAACAGTATACAGCCCTCTGTCCATATAAGGACTACTCTCAGAAGTATCAGTTATATTTTCAATTATTATGTCGTGTAGCTTAATATCCCCTTGATTTAAAAGCCTTACGTTTGTGCAGAACGATGCACTTGCCACGTTTTTTATGGTAACATGGCAGATATCACAGCATACACCCTCAACTTTAAACTGCCTCTCAAGACTACCATCAAGTGCGGTAAGCGCTATGGTATCATCTTCCGTAAAGCCCGTGATGTTCTCAATGGTTATATGATGACAGCCTTGACGAAGATCTATTCCGTCCGCATTCTTCACGAGAATTGGATCGTATTTACTTCTATCAAGTCCGTGATGCTGATCACCGTTTTCATCTATCCATATATCGTTTGCGCGGAAATCAATATTGGAAATATATCCATCCGAACAGAACAGCAGATTTATCGCCCACCATCTCTGATTGTGACAGCTGATATTTCTTATTTCAAATCCTTGAACGCTTGAAAACAGAATGAGATTGTTTTTCCAGATAGGAGGCATACCGTTTTTTCGCTGTGTTTTTTCAGACAAGCCGTTATACACTCCGCCGTCGATTATGGCGACTCCCTCTCCAATTATTTTGATATTGGAATCACGTCCATCAGGTGTTTTTCCCTTCTCAGTACCGCTCTGCTCATTTACGAAAACATTATCAAAGCATCCCTCTGCCTGAATCAAATGACAGTCTTTCAATATCACCGTAAAATCAGAAGGAATTCTTATAGCTTTATCCACTATATAATTTCCTGTGACGGTAACACTTCGTATGCTCTTATCAACAGCATCAGATATCAGCTGTTGAATATACTCGCTGCCATTCTCAATAAAAAATTTTTCACTCATTTTCCCTCTCCTGTTTTTAGATTAAGTATTGATCTTCCGAACCGCTCTGCCATCTATAGTAAATAAATAGATATTTTATTCTTATTTGATCCATTTTAAGCATATTCTTTTGCCAAGATAGATAAATTAAATTATATTTGCATTTTTGGGGTAGCTCACAAATAGAGCTACCCCAACCAAAACAGAATCCGTTTGTTAACCGTTTCTATCAAGATTACCTTACAGTATTCTTTATCTGTGATTTTAACAAATCTCGACTCGCATCAAATCAAATGCGCCATAGCCTCGTATATTTCAAAGCGTGTTGTAGCACTTCCATCTGTTGTACAGCACTCATTTTTGTTTTTGAAAATACACTTAAATCCTGTGTTTGCTGTACCACCAAAAAGAGTTGTACTTGACAAGTCATCATCATAAAACTGTGGATTTTCCGCATTTGGGTTTCCAATTCCCGCATGTGAAATATAAATAAAGTTTCTTCCACCGTTCACCGTTTTCACAGAGGTTCCCGTGCCCTCTACCTTTAAGCCGTAAACGATAAGCTGTGAGGCGTCATTAAGCACTTCAACGTCAGCTCTCTCGGGGTTTAGGTTATATGCAAGCACCTCTTGTCCGTGAAACTCAAAGGGTATCATATGGCAGAACACGGGAGAATATCCGCGCCGCGACAATATGGTATCCAACGAATAAGTTCCCGTTGTGCAAGCACAGTTGTCGAGATATACTCGGCTTCCGCTAACGGTATTAAAATACATCGCTGTCGTCTGCGTGTGTACATTCTTCATAAGCAGATCTCTCTTTGCCGCATGGCAAACAAAGTGGAAATGTCCGTAAAAGTGCTCGAATGTATAGAGATTTGCAAAGCACAAGGGAGAATCGGAATCCTCGTCGATCACGAAAAGGCTGTCAAGCTCTCCGCTAATAAGCTGAGGTCCTGAATACAAATCACAGAACATAAAGTCTATAAGCCTTACCGTCTTGGGAATATATATCTTTCTATTAACAAGATAATGTCCCGCACCGAAAAGTATTACTTCCTTACCCGACCGCACAGCAGCTTGAATAGCTGCTGTACAGTCGGTCACTCCGTCTCCTATCGCCCCATAATCGTCAACCAACGCATAATTATCGTAGGTTATGGACATAACGACATCAGGCATCTTTTTATGCTCACCTGAAGAATTGCTCACGATACTTTTGCCGTTGCGGTGAACGATATCGTTTTGGATATGGTATAAGTAGTTGCCCTTATAATCTCCATTATATAACGGAGATCCCCCAAAAAAGAACTGCTTACCTTTTCCCTCTTCAAGCTCGAACATAGGAGCGTCGCAACCACTTATTTCGCGGAATACGTTTCCGTTCGCCCGTCTTGAATGGATACATGCCGTACCAATATCACCAAAATCAACGGTATCAAATACACACATTGACGTCGCATTGGAATAAACGCCTACGTCAAAGCCCTTTATCTCGATGTTACGGAACACGCCCTCGGTGGAACAGGCAAGTTGAAGTCCAATAGCTCCCCCGTCCGCTTTGAGTCTGACGTTCTGGACGTTTCCCGAATTGTTTGCTACAAAGCGAAGTGCTATCGCACCCTCGTTGCCCTTACCACAATCTACGGTGATATCGGTAAAGGTGTTCAACTGCGATACGTTTGAGCATTCACGCTGACAGGCTTCAGGAGCGTTCGTATAACTTATTACCGCCTTATTACTTCCCTGTTCAAATCCCTTAGAGTTATCTGCAAGACGTATTACAGTATTATCTCGACTCTCACCCATCAGGTGTATACCGCGGGTCAGCTCGGAATAGGGCTTGGATAGATAGATATTCTGTAGATTTTTTAAGGTATAGGATACTGTATCGCTCACAAGATACGTTCCTGCCGGAAAGTATATTATTCGAGCATCGGGAGCATATTCGGGAAATATAACGTTGTATCCCGTTTTCCATCTTCTGCTCTCAAAACCTATACAGTATTCCTCTAAATCCAGTCGCTCACCGAGTAACCGCTTTTCAAGTGCCGCTATTCCGTCGACCTCTCTTTGCATAATATCATCAAATACTCTGCAAAGAATCTTCGTGCAATCTACGCTACCCGTATTATCGGCGCAATACGGAGGCTTAGTTACGTCTATTATCGTTGGTGTTTTTATTGGATAATGCATCTATGTCACCTCCGCATTAAAGTCTCACTGTTTATCTACAAACCAATAAATATCCGTACCGTCGGATCTGTCGCCAAGATATTCTCCAATATTGTAATTATGCTTCGCCTCTTTAACTCTTATATTCTTTGGATCCAACTGTTCTACCTGACCAAACGATTGTCCGTATTCAGCCGCAAATACATTTCCACTGAATGAAGGCATACTGTCGCTTCCGTCGGGATTAAGCAGGCTTGAGGATATTCTGACAAATCTATGAGTAACACCAACCATAAGATTATTTCTTATGATATAATTCGTCGCTCTGTTTCCGCCTGTTGAAGAGCACTGACCTTTAATGTGCGCTCCATATACGCTGTCAGCAGGGGGACGCTGCTGCGACCAGCCCGCTCCCTGATACCACATATGGTTTCCTTCAATTATGAAATTCTCCATGCGGCTGGGGTTGTTTTCGGGGCAGGCGCTCAAAAAGTATTCTATCGAGTAATAGCAATACTCTAAAACGTTATTGCTGTACGTCATATTCTTTTGATATTGAATATTGGTAGCGTTATTACCCAAGTTTGTCTGCTGAGTAATACCCGCATCGTATATCTGATAAATATAGTTATTATCTACCAAAAATCCGTCACAGCCACCGTATATCTCAATACCGTTTCCAAGACGCACCTCTGCCCAAACGCCATCTCCTAACTCATGCTTCGCACCGCTTTGAACGCTTCCGCCGATCCATGCAATCTCGCAATTTGTAACGGTCAGATCTGAGCAAGTCTTTGCGCTTATACCGTGATTACCCGTGTACTTAAGGCACAGATTATCAATATGGACTCCATTTCTATTACCTACAGAAATGACATTATTGCGGACGTTAAATTCTATACTGTCAAAACGGTCTGCGGGATTTTCTTCACTGTAAATATATAGCTTCCCGTTGGGTTCATGATAAAAATGAAGATCCGTATCAAGATCCTTCCAGGTATTGTCGAACGCCTTGTTGGTAGTGTGGTTGTAGAGAAACGTACCCTCGTGTCGAAGTATCGCCTTGACACCAACTGCCTCGCCGTGATTAAATATTACTGCACCAACGTCCTTCATATTCTCAGAGCCTTGATAATAAAGTCGGAG
>JAZQTY010000097.1:0-4103 GCA_045631025.1 Eubacteriales bacterium | reverse complement strand
CGTACCGCCGGAGCTGAAAAACGGAAGTGAGATACCCGTGTTCGGCATGGTATTGGTAACGACGGCTATGTTCATCGCTACCTGTAACGCAATCTTAAATGTCAGCCCCCACACGGTAAGGGCGCAGAATTTGTCGGGCGCGCGCTGTCCTATCTTGATGCCGCGCCATATAAGAAGTCCAAAGAGAAGCAAAAGCGTAAACGCCCCTATAAATCCAAGCTCCTCGCATATTATCGTAAATATAAAGTCGTTCTGCGGCTGGGAAACGTAGCCGAATTTCTGGCGGCTGCTTCCGAGTCCGAGTCCGAAAAATCCGCCCGAGCCAATAGCGTAAAGCCCTTGAAGCGTCTGCCAAGCAGAACCGAGGGGATCTGCCTTGTCAATATTTATCCAAATATCAACTCTCTCCTGCGCGTAGTCGGATACGAGAATAAGCAACACGCCCGCTACCGCAATAAGTCCCAAAAACATCGCAAGCCACTTGACTCGCGTTCCACCGAGAAACATAACGCACACGCCGAGCATACCGATTATCATAAGTCCCGATATGTGTTTTTCAAGAGCAACGAGTACGCATACGGCACCGATTATGCACATCGGCATAAGCACGCCCTTGCGGAAGCTTCCGCCGAAAAGGTGCTTTGAAGTTATTTCCTTTTCGTACTTTGACATGTATAGCGCCAGCAGCATGACTACCGCCATTTTGGCAATCTCCGAGGGCTGAATAGTTACGAATCCAAGGTCTATCCAGCGTTGCGCGCCTCCGCGCACCGCTCCCATAAGTAAAACGAGCAAAAGCATTACCATTGCTCCGGCGTAGGCGACCACGGAAAATACTCTCCAAAACCACGGACGGGCAAGCATAACGAACGGCAAAGTCACCGCTATCGCAACCACTGCAAAAAGCACGTAACGAAGTAAGAAGTAGGTTGAGTCGTCGTATTTTTGCTCCGCGTATACCGCGCTCGCGCTATACGACATTATAGCGCCGAAGCAAATGAGAACCATAGCCCAAAGCAAAAACCAAACGTCGACGTTGCCCTTTACCAAGGGCTCTGCCTTCGGTGGCTTCTCCGGAGTTATCGGCTCTATAAAGATTGGATCTTCATTTGCAAGCCTCTCCTTGCGGCGCTCAAGCGCTCCCTCTATTTTTCCCTTTATTGCCTTTGGCGCGAGAGAAAAAGATTTGCGGGGGCTTTCGGGCAAGTCAGATTTTTGTTCATTCTGAATATCTGATTCTTCCATACCGTACCTCCGCAAAAAATTTTATTTAAAAATCAAAGTCCAAACCAAGCGATTGCGCAAAGCGCAAGGCTGACCAAACTAAAAACGAGAACTATCTTATTCTCACTCCAGCCCTTTGCCTCAAAGTGATGATGCGCGGGAGCCATAAGAAATACTCTCTTTTTTCTTCCCGAAGCCTTAAATACCGTCACCTGAATAACAACGCTTAACATTTCGAAAATAAACACTCCGCACGCTATTACCATAACGAGCATATCGTTTATCATAAACGCCGCACCCGCCATAGCGCCACCGAGGAAAAGCGAGCCGGTATCTCCCATAAACACCTCTGCCGTATGGCAGTTTTTGCGCAAAAACGCAAGAAGGCTACCGATAAGCGCCGCAGATATAAGCGAAATTGAGGAGCTGATGAAATTTAGTCCTATAAATGCGAGAAACGCGCATACGACGAGCGTTACCGACGTAGCAAGACCGTCTATTCCGTCCGTAAGATTTACACTGTTTACAAGACCGACGATAAATACGAGGGCGCCTACGTAATAGAGCGCGCCGAAATCAATCATAATATCCGTAAACGGAATATGAAGAACGGTATCAATGTTTCCCGTAAATCTCATAATAGCGAGATAAAGCGCCGCCGCAACGCACTGAAGTGCAAACTTTTGCCACGCCTTAAGTCCCTCGTTTTTCTTATGGACGAGCTTTTTATAGTCGTCAAAAAGTCCGATAAGTCCGTTAAGAAGCGCCAAGCAAAGAGTCAGTGCCATCGGAATGAGCTTATTCTGCTCCGCGCGAATAAAGTATATAACGCTTATTACGAGCAAGACCGCAAGCATTCCCGTAATAAAGCAAATCCCGCCCATCGTGGGGGTTCCCGCCTTTGAGAAATGGCTCTTTGGACCTTCCTCTCTTATTGACTGTCCTATATGCTTTGCCGACAGGGCAGGAATTATAAAATGGCAAAGTATCGCCGTTACTAAAAACGACGATACTCCAACAGCCAAAAATTCTATAACGAGCTGTTTCATTATTTACTCCACTAAAAAACCAATTACATACAAAGTCTTTCTTCGTTTTCTTTAAGATATCTTATAACGTTCTCCGCAGCCGCTCCTCTGCTTGCCTTTACGAGCAAGGTATCTCCCGCGCGAAGTGCGTGCAAAAGCATCTCTCCGCTTATTTCGGGGGAACGAACGTCTGTATTTCTGTAAATATTCTCGCTTCTCACGCCGCCGAGCATCGCTCCGCGAGCGATAATATCAGCGCTTTCGCCATAGGTAAAGAGCGAGTGCCCTCCGCACGAGGCAAAGGCGAGTCCGACCTCCTCGTGAAATCTCTCCGACGCTGCGCCAAGCTCATACATATTTCCAAGCAGAGCCATCATTCTGCCCCCCTCGGAGGTAACGTCGCGAAGCACCTTGATAGCCGCCTTCATGGATTCGGGGCTTGCGTTGTAGCAATCCTCAATGACGGTTATCTTACCGAGCTCATAGATATTCTGACGCATTCCAACGGGCACGAAGCTTGCAAGTCCGCGAAGAATTACGTTATCGTCAAGATTCATACGAACGCCTACCGCATACGCAAAGAGCGCTGCGTAAACGTTGTGTGTTCCGACGGTAGGAATAACCACGTTTTCTACCGTCTTACCGCGCATCTGTATGTCAAACACGGTCTTTGTAACAGTCTGTCTTATGTTTACCGCGCGGAAATCGCAATCGCTGTCTATTCCTACGTAGATAGCCTTGAAATCGGGGTTCTTATAATTACGGAGTATATCGTCGTCTCCGTTGAGCAAGAGAGTTCCGCCTTTTTTAAGTCCCTTGACTATTTCAAGCTTTGCGCGTCCGATATTCTCGCGAGAGCCGAGGTGTCCCATATGCGACGAGCCGATGTTCGTGATGATCGCGATATCGGGCTCTGCTATCTTGGAAAGATACTCTATCTCGCCAAGCGCGCTCATTCCCATTTCAAGCACGGATACCTCGGTATCGTTTTTCTGGGAAAGCATAGAGAGGGGCATGCCTATATTACTGTTGTAGTTACCAAGAGTCTTGTGAACGTTAAAGCTCTCTCCGAGAACGCTCGCCACGAACTCCTTGGTCGTAGTCTTACCAACACTTCCCGTAATGGCGACCTTGCGGTGATTTATTCTGCGGTCGTAGGCCTTTGCAAGCTCACCGATAGCACGAAGAGAGTCGTCAACCACAACGGCGATGTATTTTTTATCAGAGAGGGCTGTGGGTATTCTTTCGCAGAGAACGTATCCGCTTCCCGAAGAAAGAGCCGCACCGATATAGTCGTGTCCGTCAACACGCTCACCGCCAAGAGCCACAAAAAGCGCACCCTTTGCAGTTTCACGGGAATCGGTACAAATAGACTGGAAGGGTATATCCTTCTCACCCTCACCGCCAACACAACAAAGCATACCGCCGCAAATGCGCGCTATGTCAGACATCGTGAGTGTATTACAGCCTACGTTGATCTTCATTTTCTCTTCCCTCTTCCCTTTCCAAAAACTCTATATTACTTATTACCTATTCACTATTCACTATTCACTATTCACTATTACTTTTCTCTCCGCCCGCTCCCCTGACAGTCAGGGGAGCAATTTCGCCTCAAACGTCCAAGGCGTCACGGCAACCGTGATAAAGCGGAAGGAGAGAATTTATAAAAAAACAATTAAACAAATTTAAGTGCCGCGCGAACTATCTCGCGCTCATCAAAGAAGTGCCTGCCTGCGCGGTCTATCTCGTATTTTTCGTGACCTTTTCCTGCAAGAAGGACTATATCACGCGCGCGCGCGTACGTAAGGGCGTATTTTATCGCCTCTGCCCTGTCCTCAATAAGAACGTATG
>JAZQTY010000096.1:0-2458 GCA_045631025.1 Eubacteriales bacterium | reverse complement strand
GAACGACATGGCTACGATCCGACTTGCAAGCGTCAGCATACCTGACTTGTCACGGAAGCGGTTTGAGAAGAAGTCGGGAATCGTGCTTGCTCCCACCTTCTCGGAATAAACGCGGATGCGCTTTGCGACGATAAGCCAGTTAAGATAAGTACCCACCGCAAGTCCGAGAGCCGTCCAAAAGGCTTCTGCTATACCCGTCGCGAGTGCGACTCCGGGCAAGCCCATCAAAAGCCAGCTCGACATATCCGACGCCTCGGCGCTCATCGCCGTTACAAACGGGCCGAGCTTTCTGCCGCCGAGATAGAAATCGTCGGTTGATTTGTTCTTTTTAGTGTAATAAACACCGATAACGACCATAAATACCATGTAAAAGGCAATCGTTATCAGCATTGCAATATCACTTGGTTTCATAATGACCTCCTAAAATAAAAAACTGTATATTATTATATCACAAAATCTTCCAAAAGGCAATAGTTTAAGCTAAAATAAATGAATATATACATGCAAATTCTCTTTTTCGTGCAAGTTGACAATTTTCCCTTGATATGCTATAATTTGTTTAGCCACGAAAGTCGGAAAAATATTTTTTGAAATTTTTTCCTCAAAGCGTAACCTTTGGCTAAAAAATCCGTCCTTTAGGGTGAGGACTCAAAAATCAACGGGAGGCAAGCATGGAGGACAGTAAAATTATAGATCTATATTTTGAGCGCTCGCAATCGGCAATCAGTGAGACGCACGAAAAATACGGCAGATACTGCCACACTATTGCGTACAACGTGCTGTATTCAAACGAGGATGCGGAGGAATGTGTCAACGACACGTATCTTCGCGCATGGAAATCAATTCCACCCCATCGTCCCTCGCGTCTGTCCGCCTTTCTCGGCAAAATAACGAGAAATTTAGCGATTGACAGATACGACGCAAGGACGGCTAAAAAACGCGACTGTACGCTTGAGCTTGCGCTTGAGGAGATCAGCGAATGCATACCCGACGCAAGCACGGACAGTGAAGGAGACTGCGGAGCCTTACGGGACGCCATAAATTCATTTCTCTCTTCCCTGCCGCGCCGTACGCGCATAATATTTATGCAAAGATATTGGTATCTTTCAAGCATTTCTGAAATATCCGCGTCTCTCGGAATAAGCGAGAGCAACGTAAAGGTCATACTTATGCGCACCCGAAAAAAATTCAAGGAGTTTCTTGAAAAGGAGGAAATTTTTATATGAAGGACAAAAAGCTTTTACGAATGATGTCATCGGCTGACGACAAATACGTAGAGGAAGCAAACCCCGCAAAAAATCACAAACGCCGCGGCGCATATAAGAAAATAATCATTGCGGCGGTGGTTGCGGCTTCCCTGCTCTTCGGCACGCTTGCCACGGCAGGCTTGGCGGTAGGCACGTGGCTCTTTAAGCCCTTTGACAATACTCCCCCCGACGTTTCAATGTATTCCGACAGCGAATACTACGAGCTTATACAAAAAATAAACGTTCTTACCTATGAAAACTATGAAAAGCCCGAATACGGAAACAATTTCGGTATGATCTGCGGCAGCTTATTCAATATATTTTTGAAGGGCGCGGTTATGGGTAAGGACGAGGAAATGGAAATGAACGGCGCGCTCATGGACGGCGCAGCTGACACGGTAAGCGGCACGGGCGAGAGCTACGAGGAAATAACCGACAACCAGACCGCAGGGGTTATCGAGGGGGATAGAATCAAGCGCTCAAGCGAACATATTTACTTCCTCGACGGTAACGTGCTTCGCATATATTCCATAGCGGGCGAGGAGTCAGTGCAGCTTGGCTCGTACGACCTTGCCGATAATGGAGAGAGCTATTATTCTTACCACGCTTACCGCGAGATATACCTCTCCGCGGATTGCAAAACCGTTACGGTCATATCTCCCATTTACGATAAAACGGTAGGCTCGCTCATAGAGATAATCGCGCTTGACGTAAGTGACCCCAGCAACGTAACGGAAAAGAAAACGGTCAGACTCGTTGGCGGCTACAGCTCCTCAAGACTCACTGACGGCAGCTTTATAGTAATTTCCGAGTTTGCCGTAGGAAGCTCCCCCGACTTCTCGGACGAGTCACAGTTCGTACCCCAGATCGATCTGGGCAACGGCTACGAGAGTATTCCCATGGACGGTATAATTTCTCCCGATACGCTGACGAGCACTCGCTATACTGTTATCTGCCGCTTTGATGAAAACACGCTGGAGCTTGACGACGCCTCGGCATTCCTCTCCTGCGGTGAGCACGTTTATCTCTCGAACACAACCGCCTATATTACACGCGGCTTTAACTTCCGTTCCGAGAACGGAGATAAATTCGTAGACGTGGCAAAAACGGAAATATACGGAATGGTCTACAACGAGGACTCATTCCGTTATATCGGCTCGGTTTTAGTAGACGGACACGTTGAGAACAGGTACTGTCTTGACGAGTACGAG
>JAZQTY010000095.1:0-5469 GCA_045631025.1 Eubacteriales bacterium | reverse complement strand
CGATATGAAGCAGTACCTCACCGGTATGACCGCTATCGCTATCGCAAGTGACAACGCAGTTGCTCCTGCAAAGGTTCTCAAGGAATATGCCGAGAAGATCGAGAAGTCGGAGGCCCAAAGCGGTCTTAGGAAACACTTAGCTACAACTCCTTGGCTCACAGAACGACATGGCTACGATCCGACTTCGATATGAAGCAGTACCTCACCGGTATGACCGCTATCGCTATCGCAAGTGACAACGCAGTTGCTCCTGCAAAGGTTCTCAAGGAATATGCCGAGAAGATCGAGTCCTTCCAGATTCTTGCCGGTTACCTTGACGGCGAAGTAGTTGGCGTAGAAACCGTTAACAGACTCGCTGAAATCCCCTCGAAGGAAGTTCTTATCGCAAAGCTTCTTGGAAGCATCAAGTCCCCTCTTTACGGTCTTGCATACGCTCTCCAGGCTGTTGTGGACAAGGACGGCGAAGCAGCACCCGCCGAAGAGGCTGCAGCAGAGGCTCCCGCAGAGGCTTAATTTATCTGCGACCTAACGTAGCGTGATATACGCAAAAAAATTTATTAAAAACATTCCATTTAAGGAGGAAAATTAAAATGGCATCTGAAAAGATTACTAACATTCTTGAAGAAATCAAGACCCTTACTATCGTAGAACTCGCTGACCTCGTAAAGGCAGTTGAGGATGAATTCGGCGTATCCGCAGCAGCTCCCGTAGGCGTAGTTGCAGCAGCAGGCGCAGCTCCCGCAGCAGTTGAAGAGAAGACTGAATTTGACGTTGTTCTTAAGAGCTTCGGCGCTAAGAAGCTTGACGTTATCAAGGCAGTTCGTGAGATCACCGGACTTGGACTTAAGGAAGCTAAAGAGATGGTTGAGGGCGCACCCAAGACCGTTAAGGAAGGCGTTTCCAAGGACGAGGCTGAATCCGTTAAGAAGACTCTCGAGGACGCAGGCGCAGAGGTTGAGGTTAAGTAATTTAACCCCTGTTAACGTAAGGAAGCTACCGAGCAATTCGGTAGCTTCTTTTGTTTTTGTCGAATAAATCTAAACCGTAAAATCAAAATCAATCCTAAAATCATCTTGACAAAACGCATACTTCGTGATATGATGTATTACGCAAGGAGGAGTATGCTATGGATATTCAACTTAAACGCGGTCTGCTCGACGTTTGCGTGTTAGCCGCTATCAAAAACGAGCCGTCCTACGGTTATAAAATAATCAAGGACGTATCTCCCTATATAAAGCTGTCAGAGTCTACACTCTACACCATTCTCAAGCGCCTTGAATCCCTCCGAATGCTTACAGTGCACACCGTAGAGCATGAAGGCAGACTTCGAAAATACTATCATATAACTCCGTCGGGAATCAAACGAATCGAGGATTTCAAGGCGGAATGGAACGAAATGGTTTTGATTTACAACTACGTTGTGAAGGAGGATGCAAATGAATAAATCGGAATTTCTCGCCGCACTCAACTCTCGCCTTGTCGGCTTACCTCAAAACGAGATTGAGGAGCGAATCTCGTTTTACAGCGAAATGATTGACGACCGAGTGGAGGAAGGCGCTACCGAGGAGGACGCGGTAGCAGGAATTGGAAGCATTGACGAAATCGTCGCGCAGATACTTGAGGACGTTCCTCTTTGGAGCATCGTAAAGGAAAATGTCAAGAAAAACAAAGAAAATAAGGAAAAGAAGGAAAAGAAACGTCGTGCTCCCAAGGCTTTGGAGATAACGCTTCTGATTCTCGGCTCGCCGGTTTGGCTTCCTCTTTTGATTGCCGCTTTCGCAGTAATTCTGTTGCTTTACGTGGCGCTTTGGAGCATAGTGGTTTCCCTTTGGGCAGTATTCGCTTCCCTTGCCGCCTGCGGGATCGCGGGAATCGTCGCAGGCGCGGCTTACGCGATACTTTCAAAGCCCGTTGACGGACTTCTGCTCGTAGCGGCAGGATTCGTCTGCTCGGGACTTGCGATTTTTGCATTTATCGGCTGCAAGGCGGCTACCAAGGGCACCGTAAAGCTTACGCGCAAAATGCTCTTCGCTATTAAACACTTATTTGTGGGAAAGGACTAACGTTATGGGAAATACACACAACCTAACACTAATAATACTCCTTATAGCAGCGACGGCTCTCGTCCTTATCGGCTCATGTCTGTTCGTAGTGACCATGTCTGCCGTGAATTGGGATTTCTCTGTGCTCGGCACGAAGAACGTGACGAACGAGTACGCCGTAGGCGAGGATTTTAATAGTATTTCCGTAAAAACGGACACCGCAAGAGTCGTTTTTCTTCCATCCGATGACGGCTCTTGCCGCGTCACCTGCGTTGAGCGAGAAAAGGAGACTCACTCCGTCAGCGTAACGGATTCCTCCCTTAATATTCAATTAGTCGACAGCCGCGCGTGGTACGAGCATGTCAGCATCTTTTCATTGCCTACGACCGTCACGGTATATCTGCCAAAGGCTGAATACGACTCTCTTGCAGTGAATACCTCCACGGGAGACGTTAAAATAGCGAAAAACTTTACCTTTGGAGGTATTGAAATTCAGGCAAGCACCGGAACCGTTGAGCTTGAAAATATCTCGGCTGGCTCGTTAAATATTTCCCTTTCTACGGGCGCGATAACCGCCAAATCGGTAAACTGCAGCGGCGACGTATCCGTAAGAGTCACCACGGGTGACGTACGTCTTGCGGACGTCGCGTGTAAAAATCTCAACTCAATAGGCGGAACGGGAGATTTGACTTTGACGAGCGTAGTTGCATCGGAAAGCTTTTATATTGAGAGAAGCACGGGCAACATCACCTTTGACGGATGTGACGCAGACACGCTCACGGTCAAGACGGGTACAGGAAACGTCAGCGGCTCGCTTCTGTCCAAAAAGATATTTTTCACAAGCACAAGCACAGGCAAAATAAGCGTTCCGAAATGCACGAGCGGTGGCGCGTGCGAAGTAAGCACGACTACGGGTGATATTATAATCGAAATAAAGCCATAACAACCAAATGCTACGCGCTCATAAATAATATTCGCGCTTGTCCTTGACAATTCTCAAACATTGTGATAAAATATTATATTGAAAATTTATGTTTACTTATATTTCAAGGAGAATAAAAATGCATTGGTCAGATGAAATCGCTCAAAAAATTATAGACCGCAACCCCGACAAGGAGGAATACGTATGCGCCGCAGGCGTAAGCCCCTCGGGCTCCGTTCACATCGGTAACTTCAGAGATTTTGCAACCCCTCTGTTCGTCGTTAAGGCGCTTCAGAAAAAGGGCAAAAAGGCAAAGCTCATCGTTTCGTGGGACGAGTACGACCGTTGCCGCAAGATCCCTGCTAACGTTCAGGCGGTCGTCGGAAGCGATTACGACAAATATATCGGTTGTCCCTACGTTGACATTCCCGACCCCTGGGGCTGTCACGAAAACTATGCGCAGCACTTTGAGGAGGAGTTCCTCAAGGGCATCGCTCCCTTCGGCATCGAGCTTGACTGCCGCTATCAGGCAGAAATGTACCGCTCGGGTAAGTACACGAAGGATATAATCGAGTCGCTCCAGAAGCGAGGCGAGATCTTTGATATTCTTGATTCCTTCAAAACCAAAGATACCTCAAAGAGTGAGGAGCAGCTTCGTGCAGAGCGTGAGGCGGAAAAGGCGGCTTACTATCCCGTAAGCATCTTCTGCCCCGAGTGCCATACCGACTTTACCACCATCACCTCCCTCTCCGAGGACTGCACCAAGGCTACGTTCAAGTGCCGTTGCGGTCACGAGGGCGAATTCAATTTCCTTGAGAACTTCAACTGCAAGCTTGGCTGGAAGATAGACTGGCCCATGCGTTGGAGATACGAGCAGGTTGACTTTGAGCCGGGTGGAAAGGACCATGCAGCTCCCACGGGCTCGTACAACAATTCCAAGGTTATCTCCAAGAAGATATTTAACTTTGAGGCTCCAATTTTCCAGGGCTATGAGTTTATCGGAATTAAGGGTATGACGGGTAAGATGTCAAGCTCGTCGGGACTTAATCTCACCCCCGAAACGCTACTTAAGCTCTACCAACCCGAGGTGCTTCTGTGGCTCTACGCAAAGACCGACCCCACCAAGGCGTTCGATATCTGCTTTGACGACGGAATTCTCCGTCAGTACTTTGAGTTTGACAAGATGCTTACCGACGTAAGAGAGGGCAAGGCAAACGAGCTCTCGGCAGATATTATCTATAACTGCACCGTTCCCGGCAGAGAGGTTGCAACCGTTCCCATGTCGCTTCTCGTTCAGCTCGGCTCCGTCGTAAACTTCAACGTTCCCATGCTGGAAACCGTTTTCGAGAAGATCGGAATGAACTACAAGGAAGCGGATTTTGCGGACAGACTTGACAGAGCAAAGTTCTGGCTCGAGCAGTGCGCTCCCGATCAAGTAAACAAGCTTCGCACGACGCGTAACTTTGAGGTTTACGATACTCTCGACGAAAACGAGAGAAAGTGCATCGAGCTTCTCCACGCATACATCGCAAAGGGCGGCTACACCCTCGACGACCTCAA
The DNA here is from genome assembly GCA_045631025.1 of Eubacteriales bacterium. Classification (GTDB taxonomy): domain Bacteria; phylum Bacillota; class Clostridia; order Oscillospirales; family CAG-272; genus HGM12713. Next base: position 945 of record JAZQTY010000095.1, on the reverse strand, counting down.
TGCAGAGCTTTATTCCATTCCCAAGACCGTTTACGGCACGGATATGACCGACAAGGAGCTCAAGGGTATTCAGGGCGCGTTCTTCCGCACTGTATATAAGCTTCTTATAGATAAGGAAAAGGGCCCCCGACTCTATCTCTTCCTCTATGCTATTGAGTCCGAAAAGTACGTAGGTCTTCTTGACTTCTCCTACCCCCAGACCGAGGAGGAAAAGGCGGCTGACGCTCCCGTCGAGGAGGCGTGCGACTGCGCTCCCGCAGAGGAAGTTGATCGCGAGCCCGATCCCGTTCAGCCCGTTAAGGAGCAGGTCGAGATCGACGATTTCGCAAAGCTTGATTTCCGCGTTTGCAAGGTGCTTAAGGCGGAGAGCGTTCGCAAATCACACTCCTGCCTCAAGCTCACTCTCGACGACGGTATCGGCGAGCGCGTTATCATGTCCTCTATTAAGGAGGAATACACTCCCGAGCAGCTTATCGGCAGAAAGATCATCGTTATCGCTAACCTTAAGCCTAACCGTATCTGTAACGTAAACTCCCAGGGTATGCTTCTTGCCGCTACGAATAATGCTTGCGGCTGTAAGGTAATATTCGTTGACGACTCCGTTCCTACCGGAACGCAAATAAAATAATCAGGTCGCGCTCCCCTTGAAGATTTACGCTTCCTATCGTTAAATTTAAAGGCAATATCAGCCGAATGTGCTGATATTGCCTTTCGTCTTAATGCGAGTTAGCGCGATTCATATCGATTGTGATGGAAATTTTATTAAATTATTTATTTTTAGGTTGACAATATCCTAAAATTTGTGTATAATAATATACGAGGTTCGAATCTGTCTGCTTGCAAGCAAGTTCGAACGAATATATTTTGGGAAGCGCACAAAATCGACAGATTTTTGTAACAATGCCAAAGGCATTAAGTCGGAGGCCAAGGCGGGCTTAGGAAGAC
>JAZQTY010000094.1:0-5297 GCA_045631025.1 Eubacteriales bacterium | reverse complement strand
CGTCGGAGGTATACTCACTCTGATTTTCAACCATTATACCCGCTACGTAATCCGAAAGCGCGTGGTAGTCCGTCGCCAAGGCGCGCATTCGCTGCTCATCCGCAAAAAGACTCTTATAAATCGGATAAATATCCTCGTCCGTTTCGCTGATCTCCTCGTCCTTTCCCGAATCACCTATATCTACTGAAAGCCCCCTGCCCACTCTTTTGGACATTTCTCCGATTTCAGTAAGCTCGGGAGCATTCATAGTCTCCTCAAGAAGCATATCGGACAGTGAGGAAAAGCCCGCGCAAAGAAGCTTTATTCTTCCCGCAACATCGTCAAACCTTGCAATCGCAAGCTCACGCGCATCCGTATAAGTCTTAACTGCAGGCTCTGCCTGCTCTGCTACGGGCTTGACCTCGACAGCTTCCGTAAGAAAAAGTCGGTCAACCGTCAAAAACATTACGTTCGCTACGAGCAGCGCCGCCAAAAGATTTGTTACGGCAAAAATCCCGTCCGTGTATACTCCCCACGCCATTCCGACGGCAAAGCTTGCCACTGCCGCAAGCACGGGAGAAACGCCCGATACGAAGCCGTAGCAAAGCGTTGCAAAAACGAAAAGCGGCGCGTAGGTCACCGATACGGCAAGCCCCATAAATATTGAAAGAAAGCTTGCGTACAGTATTCCCTTTTTACGCATGACCACAAGAGAAATAAACATGCATGCAAGCGCCGAGAAGGATATTCCGTAAAAGGATATTTCTCGAAGCCCCCACACGACTGCCATGCATAGCGTAGTAAAGCCCAAGGCTCGAATTATAATGCTCTTGCTTTTTGTATAAGCGGCGTCCGTAACGTTCCCGACGCTTACCCAAAGACATGCGGCAAGCGCAGCCAAAATAACGGAAATTATAGCGCCGATAAGATGATAGTATAAAAATCCACTTCCAAGCAATCTGTAAAGTCCAAGTCCAAACGCGCCTATCGCCGCAGACACGGCGCGCAAGGATATATGCTCATCAAATATACGTAAAAAAATCTTTTCCCCACGTCGCTTACCACCGACGATACTGAAAGAAGCGCGAAGCGCAAGCGTCAAGAGCACGCACGCCAAAAACGGCAGTGATTGTCTTTGCGCCAAAGACGCCAAAATGAGTCCTATAAACACCGCGACCACCCTGCGCCGCGGCACGGCGCATAAAAGAGCGAATCCAAACGGCGATGCCCCAAACGAAAGCTCTGCCATACCCGTCGCCGCCCCCGCAACAACGTACAACCCATCTCCAAAAATATCCAAGCCGTCAAGCTTTATTTTCTTTACGGCATCAAGCCGCAGACTCTTTTTTACGTCCATAACTCGTTACGTCCTCTCCAAAATATGATCTGTGCATATATTTTAGCAGACGGGACGCGAAAGCTTTGTCGCAAATTGGGAGTAAAATTGAGTAAGCAAAAAAATATTATCGACCCACAAGCTCATATTTCGGCTGTACACTGTGTTATTTGATGTTTTTTTCGCGCCCATCAGTCGTATTCTTACCGTTATCGGCGTTTTTTGTAGATAGTTTTTTGGAATATTTCTCGGATTTTCCCTTCTTGCTGCTTGCCATTGCCGCGCGAAGCGCCATAATACCTCCGCTTACAAGCATAACTCCGAATATTTTTCGTAGCCACTCCCCGGGCGTAATACCTGCAAGGAACGTGCCCACAAGTGCTCCTACTATTCCCGAAATCGTCATAACGGTTACTGCAAAAAAATTTATACGTCGTTTAAAAAGCTGTACCGTTACAGATGCGCCTGCGCAAAAAATAAAGAACAGCAGGTTATAGCCTTGTACGGAAAGCTGCGGAGTTGACGTAAATACCGAGAGATATACTGCGAACAGCCCTCCGCCACCCAGCCCCATGCCGGAAACTACGGCAATAATAAAACTTATAATAACGTTTAACACACTCACCTCACCAAAAGCAAAACGCCTGAAACAATCACAAGCCCCGCAAAAAGCTTTTTGACGAATGAAGCCTTCAGCTTTCCAAGCAGCACCCCGCCCAATGCACCGCCAATAATCGCAGGAATCAAGAAAACGCCAAAGCCCTCCATGCTTACGTGACCGCGAGACGAGTATATGAGCACCGAAAGCAAGGATATAGGAAGCATTATGCAAAGTGCCGTTGCAAACGCCCCGTTTTTGTCAAGCTCCTTCTCTCCGACTATATTGTTAAGTGCGTAAATTATAATTATTCCTCCGCCGGCGCCCAAAAGCCCGTTTATAACACCCGCCAAAAGCCCGGCGAGTGACAGCTTTACGCCTTTTGCTTTCTTTTCACTTAATATTTTCATTCTCCCCCTTACATTGCTTTTGTTTCTTAAAAGTAAGCAAAGAAAATCAAATGATTTTCAACAAAATTATTGAAACGGATAAAAATTTGTGATATAATTATTATATATATTTTTTTATAAATTCAGTTTTTTATACGTTTATATACTTTTTTTACGAGTTAGAAATACTAAAAGGAGCTTTGAAATGGCAGCAAAAAAGAAGATAGCAAAAAAGGCAGTCAAAACGGCAGCAAAGACGATGAGCGACGGCGCTCCCAGAAAAGCAAAAAAGCAAAAAAGGAACATGGCGCTTCGCATAATTCCCTACGTTATGTGCGTTCTTGCTCTGCTTGTCGGAGTTTGCCTCATACTTATAAATTTTGACGGCGGAGTCGGAGAGGTCGGATATTGGTTCGGTCAGCTCTTGTGCGCCGTCATAGGGCCTGCGGCGTTCGTACTTCCCGTAGTTATGGGATACGTCGGCGTTAAATGGATACTTTATAACGTCAAGTGGGACGAAAAAGCCATGAATCCCTCCGGCGAGCGATACGCAGACTATAAGCGAGCAAAGCGCCGCATTATTCTTCAAGCGGTAATGAGCGCGCTAACCCTCGTTATGATAGCGGCATTTGCGGGCGTTATTGCGGATCAGCGCTATTTTGAGCCTATACAGATGGGCAACGACGCCATTGACGCGCTTTTGAACGGCGACGCTCTAATGGGCGGCGGAACGGTTGGCGGAATTATCGCGTGCGGTCTTTTACTTGCATTCGACACGGTAATTTCCTATATAATTCTCGTTATTCTTTCGATTCTGTTCATACTACTCGCGCTCGGACTCACCCCCGACTATATCGTAATCAAGATAACCGAGCTTCAAGCTGCTAATGCCGAAAAGCGCGCGAAAGAAAAAGAGCTTCGTGAAAAGCAACAGGAGGAGGAGCGTAAGGCTCGCGCTGCGGCAGCACCCACCCCCGTTCCCCCGAAGCAAGCTGCTAACGCCGAAGAAAAGCAGCCTGCTCATCAAATAAGCGTTGACGAAATGCTTTCCGATACTCCCGTAGCCGAGTCAACTGTTGCCAAAAAAGGAAAAGTCGCAGAAGACAAAAAGACCGCTCCGCTTGATTTTGGCGGAGATCCCACCTTTGATAAGGGTGAGTTTGACAACATTGACAGCATTCTAAAGGGCTTTGACACGCCTATTGCTCCCGCCAAGGCGGCCGCAATCGAGGAAAAAATCAAGGAAGAGCCCAAAGAAGAGCCGAAGAAAGAGCTCAAGCCCGAGCCCCTTAACATCGATATGACTCGCATAACCTCGGACGATCTTCTCGAGGACGTTGCGGCAGTTGCTCCCGACGACGAGGGAGATGACATGCCCGAAATATCCGCGCCCTACGTTTTCCCGTCCGTGGACATGCTGGCAAAAAACCAAAACACGGATACCGAAGACCACACCGAGGAGCTAAAAAACAACGCTATGGTGCTCGTCGAAACGTTGCGTAGCTTCCGCGTAGGCGTAAAGGAGGTTACCTACTCTCGCGGACCTACGATCACTCGCTACGAGCTCAAGCCCGAGGTCGGTACTCGCGTTCGCTCGATTGCAAACCTCGTTGACGACATAGCACTCAACCTTGCGACGTCGGGAGTGCGTATAGAAGCGCCAATCCCCGGCAAGGCGGCTGTCGGAATCGAAGTACCCAATCAAACCCGCGCTACGGTTTATCTGCGCGATCTCATTGACAGCCCTAAATTCACCGAATCCAAGAGCAAGCTTACGGCAGCGCTCGGCGCTGACGTTGGCGGAAATCCCATCCACTTCGACATCGGTAAAATGCCTCACCTTCTTATCGCGGGTACTACCGGCTCGGGTAAGTCTATTTGTATCAACTGCGTTATCGTAAGTATTCTTTATAAGGCAAAGCCCGACGAGGTCAAGCTTATACTTATCGACCCCAAAAAGGTTGAGTTCAATATGTATAAGAATATTCCTCATCTCTACTGCCCTATCGTCAGCGATCCCAAGAAGGCGGCGGGAGCTTTGGCGAGCGCCGTTGCCGAAATGGAGCGCCGCTTTGAGCTTATCGAGCAGGTTGGTGTTCGTGATATAGCGGGCTACAACGCAGTTGCGGAAAGTGATCCCGATCTTGAATTTATGCCTCATATGGTTATCATTATCGACGAGCTTGCCGATCTTATGATGACGGCTCGCGACGAGGTTGAAACCAACATTTGCCGTATCGCTCAAAAGGCGCGCGCTGCGGGAATTCACATGATTCTCGGCACACAGCGTCCGTCCGTTGACGTTATCACGGGTCTTATCAAAGCAAACGTTCCCTCACGTATCGCTTGCACGGTTATGTCGCAGGTCGACTCCCGTACCATTATCGACGTAGCGGGCGCGGAAAGCCTTATCGGTCGAGGTGACATGCTCTTTGCTCCCGTCGGAGCAAGCAAGCCGCTTCGTGTTCAGGGCGCATTCGTTCACGAGAACGAAATTGAGAGGATCGTAAGCTTTATTAAGGAAAACAACGGCGAGGCTCGCTACAACGCAGACTTCGTCAACCGCATTGAGGTAGAGGCCGCAAAATGCGGAATGGGTAAGAAGGGATCTGCCGCCGCTGAGGCGGATATGCCTCCCGTAGAGGGCGGAGATACCAAATTCAGCGAGGCTGTAAAGCTCGCGATAGAAACGGGCAAGATCTCCACCTCGCTTATGCAGCGCAGACTCGGCGTAGGCTACGGTCGTGCGGCAAAGATAATCGATACCATGGAGGAAATGGGATACGTAAGCGCTCCCGACGGCAACAAGCCCCGTCAGGTGCTTATCACCATGGACGAGTATATGCGCCATATGGTCGACGGTGACCTCGGCGGCGCTGACGTATAATTAAATTCTAAAAGAGGTAAAGCAAATGGTAAAATCATTCATGAGATACCCCGGAGGCCTTTCCAAGGCGCTGACGCTCAGCTATGACGACGGAGTTAAGCAGGATAT
>JAZQTY010000093.1:0-3943 GCA_045631025.1 Eubacteriales bacterium | reverse complement strand
TCAACACGGTGAATTTTTGCGTTTGGGAAGTGGGTTGCAAGGTAGCCCGAGCACTGATTTATTGCCTGCTCGTGAGAAACGATTTCCGTTATATCCTCCATGCGAGTTCCGGGCTTTACGAGGAGATTGTGGTCGATTTTTATTCTTACCGTGCGGACGATCTTGAAGTTACGGCTTATCATAAGGTCGTAGACCTTTTTGACGGAGCCTGCCGTACTGTTTTCTATCGGGATAACGCCGTAGCGGCAAAGTCCTGCCTCGATTGCCGAGAAGACCTTTTCCCAATTTGAAAAGAACATAATATTAGGATACTTGAAAAGTCGTTCGGCGGCAATCTGCGAGTACGCCCCCTCGACTCCCTGGCAGGCAACCACAGCCTTATCGGGGAAAAGCCTTGGAGTGGCTTCAAGCGCCGTTGATATTTCCTTATAAAGCGTGGAGGTATCGCCGAGACGCTTGTGCTGATACGAGCGCGACAGGTCGAGAATAGTGGCGTAAAGAGTGCGCGTATATTCCTCGAATTCTTCTCCCGAAAGCTCGGAGACCTTGCCGAGAAGCGCGCGCTCACGCGACGAGTCGAGCACGTTCATTCCCGTTTCGCGCTTGTATTCCGCGACCTCGGCGGAGACGTTCATACGCCTTTTGAAAAGCTCAACAAGCTCCTCGTCTATTGAATCTATTTGCTTACGAAGTTCTGAAAGCTCCATTTTTACGTCCTTATTTTGTAAGATTTGCATTTTTTCTTTGTTTTATAAGTAATACCGCCGTCAGCGCGATCATTATCGCGGGGAAAACGGTTGAAAATACGAAGGATATTTTTAGGTTGTCGCCAAACGCCTCGGCTATCCAGCCTGCCGCCGTAGGTCCTACCGTACAGCCTGCGTCTCCCGCAAGAGCGAGAAGCGCAAACATCTTAACGCCGCCGTTAGGTATCTTTTCGGTTGCCATACAAAGCGTTCCGGGCCACATTATTCCGACGGAAAAGCCGCAGACGGCGCATCCGACGAGGGAGAGAATGGGGAGGGGCGAGAACGCCGTGATAAGATACGAGATAACGCAAAGGGCGGCAGAGGCTATCATCAATTTAGACAGATTGACCTTCGCGCTGAATTTTGCGTATATCACTCTCGCAAGTCCCATAAGCACCGCAAAGGCGCAAGGTCCGAGAAGATCTCCCGTGGATTTGTCCAGCCTCAAGCCCATTTCGGCAAAGCTTGACGCCCACTGCGCCATCGTCACCTCCGCAGCGCCCGCGCACAGCATCAGCAAGAAGAATATCCAAAAGGTAACCGTTCTGAATACGGAATTCTTCTTGTCCGTTACGGCGGGAGCCGACTCCATATCGGGGAACGGAACGAAAATAAAGGCTACGGCGTTAACGGCGGGAATTATTGCCCAAAGGCAGAAAAGTATGCGCCAATGCTCAATGCCCACCAGCTTAAAAAACAGAGTTGATAGAAGCACGGTAAGCACGAGTCCCCAGCAATAGAAGGAGTGCATAACGCTCAATATTCGGTTTTTGTTTTTTACGGGGCACGCTTCGATTATGGGGTTTCCCATTACCTCAATAATACCGCTTCCGAAGGATGCAAGCGCGGTTGCTATGATAAGTGCTGCGTAAGGCGGCATCACGCTTGGAAGCAGAGCCATTCCGCACAGTCCGCACACGCAGAACACCTGACCTATAACCACCGTTGCGCGTTTGTTAAAGAGGCTTGGCACTTTAGATGCGGTGAAGTCCATAAGCAGCTGCGTTATAAAGCTGATGGCAATAAGCAGGCTTATTTTCGAGAGGGATATTCCAAACTCGTTCTCAAAGGTTAGAAAGAGCAGAGGAGGGAGGTTTATTACGATCGCTTGGATAGTAAGCCCCGTAAAGCAGGCGGCAACCGTATGATTTGCTGTTAGCTTCATTTAAAATAGTTATCCTTTATAATTATTTATCAAGTAAGGCGTCGTATATAGCGATGGCGCACGCGGCTTCAAAAACGGGTACGGCGCGCAGGGCAACGCAAGGATCGTGTCTGCCCTTGATGGAAAGCTTTACCTGCGTCATGCTCGCCATATCAACGCTGTTTTGCTCCCTGTAAATAGAGGGAGTCGGCTTCATAGCGGCGCGGAAAACGAGGGGCATACCGCTCGTCATACCGCCGAGAATTCCGCCTGCGTTATTCGTTTTCGTCGTTACGGTATTTCCGTCGGTGACGAACTCGTCGTTGTTTTGCGAGCCACGTATGCGGGCGCACTCAAAGCCGTTTCCGAATTCAATTCCTTTTACGGCGGGAATTCCGAAAACGATCCCTGAAATTCTGTTTTCCATACCGTCGAACATATGCTCGCCAAGTCCTGCGGTGAGCCCTATCGCGGCGCACTCAATTATAGCACCGACGGAATCTCCTTCCGAGGCGGCAGCTGTTATTGCAGCTTTCATAGCCTCACCGCGCTCGGTGTCGAGCACGGGGAAATCAAGTCTTTCTTTAAGTATATCAAGCTGTTTCTTGGGAGCCACCATATTAAAGGGCTCGTCGTATACGCCGCCGACGGCGTAGAGGTGCGCGCCTATTTCGATGCCGATGCTTTTAAGATATTGCAGGCAAATGCCGCCAACTATGCACATCGGTGCTGTGAGTCTGCCCGAAAAGTGTCCGCCGCCGCGAAGATCGACCGCCTCGCCGTATTTCATTTTAGCGGCAAAATCCGCGTGAGAGGGGCGGGGAATAAACGCCTTTTGCTCGTAGTCGGAGGAGCGCTGATTGGTATTTCTTATTACCGCGCAAAGCTCGTCTCCGTTAAGCGTACAGCCGTCGACGCCGCTTACAAACACGGGCTCGTCCGCTTCCCGTCGCTTGGTCGAATATGGGTTGTTTCCGGGCGCGCGGCGCTTCATGAAGGCAAAAAGCTCGCCCTCGTCAAAGGTAAAGCCCTTGGGCAGACCTGTAACCTTAACGCCGATCTCACTGTCGTGCGAGCCGCCGTATATCGTCATTTTTATACTTTTTCCGTAGGTGGTCATATAAGCTCCTCGGTTTATTATTTTTCAAGTTTTACAGATAAAAAGGCTTCAATATCGTTCCAAAAATCGGGATAGGATTTTTCTACGCATTCGGCGCCGTTCACCGTGACGGAGCCGTCGCAAGCGACGGACGCGACCGCCGCGCTCATCGCGATTCGGTGGTCGTTATAGGTATGGACGGTACCGCCGTTAAGACGGCGCTTGCCGTATATAACGAGCCCGCCGTCAGTGGCTTTAGCGTCTGCGCCGAGAGACGAAAGCATAGAGCATACCGACTCGATTCGGTCGCTTTCCTTAAGGCGAAGCCTTGCCGCTCCGCTTATGGTGGTTTTTCCCTCGCTGACGGCGGCAACCGGTGCAAGCACGGGAACGAGATCGGGAATTTGAGTTGCGTCTATATCTATTCCGTGAAGCGGCTTGCCGCCCGTCACGGTATATTCGTCGCCGCTTACTCGCACGTCAGCGCCGAACTCTCGTAGAAGCTCGACTATTTTTGCGTCGCCCTGACGGGAGAACTGTGAAAGACCGCATACCGTAACGCTTCCGCCGCCGATAGCGCCCATGCAAAGCGGAAACGCGGCGTTCGACCAGTCGCCCTCAACGTCGACGCGAGAGGGGGAGGTAAGGCGAGCGCTCTTTTCTATAAAGTAGCCGTAATCCGTTTTCGTCGGCGCACTGCCGAAAATGCGCAAGGCGTCCACCGTCATATCGACGTAAGGCGCGGACTCAAGCTTGCCCTCAATGACGAGCCGTCCGCCCTCGCCCGAAAAGGTGAGAGCAAAAAGCAGACCGCTTATATACTGCGAGGACACGTCACCGCGTATACGGTATTCCTCTCCCGAAAGCCTACCGTCGAAGGTAAGGGGATTCGAGCCCTGTGGAGAGAGCGTCGCGCCGTGCGCCACGAGCTCCTCATAGAGCGGGGAGAGG
>JAZQTY010000092.1:0-17206 GCA_045631025.1 Eubacteriales bacterium | reverse complement strand
CCATACGCAGCTTCATGACGAAGTCGTCCATAAGCTCCTGCGCTCCCTCCTCGGTAAGAGTGCCGTTCGCAAAATCGCGCTCGAAATAGATATCAAAGAAGGTGCTTACTCGGCCGAGCGACATAGCCGCTCCGTTTTGCTCCTTGATAGCGCCGAGGTAAGCGAAATAAGTCCACTGAATAGCCTCTTTGGCGTTTGATGCGGGCTCGCTTATATCAAATCCGTACATTGCCGCCATTTCCTTGAGATAGCCAAGGAACAGAATCTGGCGGTAAAGCTCCTCGTCAAGACGGATATTTACCGAGTCAAACGTGCCCTCGGAGAGCTTTGCCTTGTCCTTTTTCTTTTCCTCAATGAGCTTGTCAACGCCGTAGAGCGCTACGCGGCGGTAGTCACCGATTATACGTCCTCTGCCGTATGCATCGGGGAGTCCCGTTATAACGTGACATTTTCTTGCAGCTCTCATTTCGTCCGTATATGCGCGGAAAACTCCGTCATTGTGCGTCGTGCGGTAGGTAAACTCCTCCTCGACCTTAGGGCTGAGGGTGTAGCCGTAGGCGGCGCACGCCTGACGTACCATTCTCATGCCGCCAAAGGGGTTTACTCCTCTCTTGAGAGGGCGGTTTGTCTGGAGTCCGACGATAAGCTCCTTTTCCTTGTCAAGATAACCGGGAGAATAGCTTGTAAGAGAGGAAACGGTCGCGGTGTCGATATCGAGCACGCCTCCGAACTGTCTCTCAAGCGCGAAAAGTCCCTCAAGCTTTTTCATAAGGGCAGAGGTGCGCTCGGTAGCTCCCGCCAAAAACGATTCGTCTCCGCCGTAAGGCTTATAGTTGCTTTGAATAAAGTCGCGAACGTTTATTTCATTTTTCCATGTTTCACCTGAAAATCCGTTCCAATTCTTGTGTTCCATTTTTAATACCTCCACGTAAGAAAATATAAAAGGGCAAATCAGCATCATGACTGATTTGCCCAGACGGTCGGCTTTATCATTTACACTCCCCTGCGGTTATCCGCAAATCCGTCAGTCATGTAAATGCTTTAATTTTTTCTATGGGATTATTATAACACATTTTTTTTGATTTTGCAAGTCAATTTTTAAATTTTAACGACTTTTCTCTTTTTCGTCCGCAGTTTTACCAAGCTTTGGTGACGGAATTGTGACAAAATAAAGTTTTTTCAAAATTTTTTTATGAAAATTTAAAAAAGTGTTTGCAATTTACGAAAAAGTATGATATAATAGTATTTGAAGTATAATATGCGCGATAAAACAGCGTAAAAACGTCGCTTTTCCTGCTTTTGGGCGTTGGAAGAGCGTAAAAGGTTTTGGAGGTACATAATGCTGGATACGAAAATTCTTGTTGTAGACGATGACGAAAATATATGCGAGCTTCTCAAGCTGTATTTTGAGAACGAGGGCTACGGTGTAAAGATTGCTCACGACGGTGCGGAGGGTATCAATTTCTTTAAAATATACGAGCCTGATCTCGTGCTGCTTGACATTATGCTTCCCAAAAAGGACGGCTGGCAGGTTTGCCGCGAGATAAGAGAAATGTCCTCGAAGCCCATCATTATGATAACGGCAAAGGGAGAGGTTTTTGATAAGGTTCTCGGTCTTGAGCTGGGCGCTGACGATTTCGTAGTAAAGCCCTTCGATATGAAGGAGCTCAGCGCGAGAGTTAAGGCGGTGCTTCGCCGCTACCAGGCACACACCAATCAGAACGACGACGAGGTTATCAAGTTTGATAACATTGAGATAAGCCACCAGAAGTACGAGCTGAAGCTTAGAGGCAAGCCCGTTGACGTTCCTCCAAAGGAGCTGGAGCTTCTCTATTTCCTCGCGTCGAATTACAACCGCGTGTTCACGAGAGATCAGCTTCTCGACAAGGTTTGGGGCTTTGATTATCTCGGAGATTCCCGTACCGTAGACGTTCACGTAAAGCGCCTCAGAGAAAAGCTTGAGGGCGTTTCGGACAAGTGGACGCTCAAGACGGTTTGGGGCGTTGGCTACAAGTTTGAGCTTTTGGGCTGATATTTGACTTACATGGCAGGGGACGTCCGCGTGCCGCGGCGCCCCTGCCGATAATTTTTTTAAAAAAGGAGGCAGATGAATTTGTTAAAGAGCATATTTGCAAAATACGTCCTGTCGTTTATGCTTATAATTCTTTCGGGCTTCTTGGTAATAATACTCATAGTTTCCGCGATAATAGGGAACTATTCTATTGACGCAAAGACCGAGATAATGGAGAACAGCGCGCGCACGGCAGGGGCGTATGTCGAGGGACTGTTTGATTCCTCTTCGTTTGAGGGAATTGAGGATGTGGTAATTTCGTCGGGCGATAGCGTTGAGAAAATGCTTGGGAATATCGCGGGCTACTCGGACGATATGACCGTGCTTGTTTCAGATAATTCCGGAAAGATAGTGCTTGCCGTGGGAAGCGGTAAGGAGAATATTTTGGGCGGCGCGAATATACCGAAGGCGTTTATGGACGACGTAAACAACGGAGAGGAGATATCGCGCGACGGGGTGCTTGGCGGCATTTTTCCGACGGAGCAGTACGTTCACGCAGTTCCCGTTTACAACGAGGACGGCGCCGTGTGCGGAACGGTTTTTGTCTGCGCAGAATCCTTGATGCTCTCAAAGCTGATGGAGGATATTATCAAGGCTATAATCCTCGCTATACTTTGGGTTTTGCTCGCGGCTCTGATCGCCGTTTACTTTATAACCGAAAGAATAACGCGACCGCTTAAGGACATAAGTAACGCGGCAAAGGAATTTGCAAAGGGACGCTTTGACGTTCGCGTGCCCGTCCGTACCAACGACGAGATAGGCAGGCTCGCGGGGGCTATGAATAACATGGCGGAGTCGCTGGACAACTACGACACCATGAGAAATACGTTTATGTCTAACGTATCTCACGACCTGCGGTCGCCGATGACGTCGATTTCGGGCTTCGTTGATGGAATTTTGGACGGTGTAATTCCCCCGGAAAAGCACGAATATTATTTGAGAATAGTCTCGACAGAGGTCAAGCGCCTGTCGCGCCTCGTTGCCTCGCTTCTCGACCTCTCCCGTATACAGGCGGGCGACAGAAAATTTACCATGGCGCCGTTTGATATTACGGAAATGTGCCGCGAGATACTTATTTCTTTTGAGCAAAAGATAAACGATAAGCACCTTGAGGTTGAGTTTGACTGTGCCGACAGCTCACTCACCGTCGTTGCCGACAGAGACGCGATATATCAAATCGCGTATAACCTTTGCGATAACGCGGTTAAGTTTGCAGCCGAGGGTGGAGTGCTTCGAATTGCAGTTAAGCGCCTTAAAAACAGAAAGGTGCTCGTAAGCGTATATAACGACGGTCAGGGAATTGCGCCTGCGGATATACCTTACGTGTTCGAGCGCTTTTACAAGAGCGACAAGAGCCGAGGGCTCAATAAAAACGGCGCGGGGCTCGGACTGTTTATTTCAAAGACTATCATCGAGGCCCACGGTGAGGAAATATGGGTTGAAAGCAACTACGAAAAGGATTGCTGCTTCAGCTTTACTTTGCCAATCGAATGATCTATAAAACGCCATACCGTCGGTTGCTTATACGCACTCAACCGACGGTATGTTGATTTTTAGAGAAAAAGTGTGTATAATAATTGCGAAAGGAGATAACTATGGATCAAATTAAAATCGGAAAATTTATCGCCGAACGCAGACACGCGGCGGGACTTACGCAGTTTCAGCTTGCGGAGAAGCTCAATATTACGGACAGAGCGGTGTCAAAGTGGGAAACCGGCAGAGCGATACCCGACTCCTCTCTTATGCTTCCGCTTTGCGAGATATTGGAAATTAGCGTCAACGACCTGCTCTGCGGAGAGGTGGTAACGCTCGATAATTATAATAAAGAATTGGAAAAAAATCTGCTTGAAATGGTAAAGCAAAAGGAGGAAAGTGACAAGCACCTGCTGCGTAGCGAGGTGGTGATAGGCATTTTTTCCATTATCATGTTGCTTGTGCCGATCATAGTAGGCGCGCTCTTACCTATGGAGGATTGGCAAAGAGTAATATTCGTGTGTTCGGGGATAATTCCCGCAATCGTCGGATTTGGCTTTGCGCTCAAGCTCGAGCAGGTGGCGGGATATTATGAATGCAAGCATTGCCACCACAGATACGTTCCAACCTTTAAGGCTATAAATTCAGCGCCCCATATGGGCAGAACGAGATATATGAGATGCCCCAAATGCAACCAAAAATCTTGGCAGAAAAAGGTTATTGAAAAGGAATAAACGTAAAGAAAGAGGCTGTCTCAAATGCTTTCAAATTGCATTTGAGACAGCCTTGCTTATTATCATTTAAAAAACGCCGATGCTTTTTAATATCCACGTTGCCGCGAAGATGGTGACGCCCGACACGAGAGTGGTCCATACCACGAGCTGTCCCGAAAGGGCGGAGTCCGCGCCCATTTCCTGCGCCATGGGCACGCTTGAAACGGCGACAGGCGTTACGTAGACCGCTAAAAATGCGGCAAAGTTAGCGCCGTTAAAGCGACCGAGCGCCAATGCGACGGATAGGGCGATTACGGGGATCAAAAGACAGCGCACGAGCACCGTCCAAATGATGGGCTTTTTGAGGGAGGGGACTGCCGAAAACTCAAACTGCGCTCCGAGCGTGATGAGTGAGAGGGGCGTTGCGACGGCGGAGAGCGAGGAGAGCACCGAGTAGACGGGCTTTACGTCGGTAAGACGGAATTCTACGCCGTGCTTTACGAACGCCACGCGGACGAGAAGAGCCACTCCGCCGAGCGCGATAGCTTGTATCAAGGGGTTTTTTATTATGTCCAAAAGAATTTTTGCGAGGCTTGGGCGCTTGCCGTTTTTACCTCCGAAGATGGAAAGCGACACGACTGCCAGAATATTAAAAAGCGGGATTATGAACGCCGAAAGCATCGCCGCCACGATGCCGCCCTCTGCGCCGAAAATCGAGGTGGCAAGGGGAATACCCACGAGCGCGTAGTTGGAGCGGAAGAAGCCTTGCAGTATCGAGCCTCTTTGGCGGTTGTCCTTGGTGATAAGCATAACGGTGGGAATACCGACAAAGAAAATGCAAACGGTGAATATCAGCACGTAGAAGATATAGTCAAAGGACGTTTGGCTAAAGCTTTGAATATTGTAAACGTTCAAAAACAGCATCGCGGGCAGAAACAGGCGAAACACCAGCTTATTCATTACACCGGTGACGGAGAGGGGAAGTACCCCGAGCCTTCGGAGCAGATAACCGATACACACCAATAGAACAATGGGGAGCACGGCGTTTATGCTAAAAATCAGATCTTCCACAGAAGCATCTCCTTAAATCATTATTTACGTAAATATTATACCATAATAAGCTAAAAACCGCAACTCTTTTTTGAGAATTGCGGTTGTAGCTTTTAATTTTTTGTGCTATAATATTACTTGTGATATAACTTAAAAATCAACACATTCCTAAAAACGTGTTGTTCCGTTTTTCTCTTTTCGTTGGTATAATAAATACATCAAAACGAAAAGGAGAAATGAAAATGAACACAGACAAAATTTACGCAGAATCCATCGCAAAGGAGTATGCTCCTAAGGAGCATTCAAAAATTATCGCTCTCAAAAAGCTTGATGCTAAAGCAAAGCGCCCTGCAAATATTTTCGCATATACCTTTGGAATTGTCAGTGCGCTTATAGCGGGTACGGGAATGTGCCTTGCCATGCAGGTCATCGGAGGAACGGTACCTTATATGATTCTCGGAATTGTAATCGGCATTGTAGGCTTTGCCTTTTGCGGAATAAATTATCCGATTTATAAGAAAATACTTGAAAACGGCAAAAAGAAATACGCATACGAAATCGTTGAGCTGGCGAGAGAGATAAGCGAGGGCAAATAAAGCTGTAAGGGGGCGCGTCTGACATGAATAAGAATGAAAGCAAATATTTTAATACGGCAATCAAAATGGACGAAGCTCTCTTGTCGCTTCTTGAAAAGAAGGATTTTATTTATATCACGGTAAAGGAAATATGCGAGGAAGCAGGGGTAAATCGCTCTACCTTTTATCTCCACTATGAAAATACTGCGGATCTGTTAAAGGAAACAACTCAGTACATTCTCGATAAGCACTTTTCTTATTACAATATTGAAAAAAAAGACATGGTTGTCAGATTGGAAAGCTGTGACCGAAAGGAGCTTATATTCGTAACGCACGAATATCTTGATCCGTATCTGACGTTTATCAAAGACAACCGCCGTATATTCAAGCTCGCTATTAAGCAGTTTCAGGTAATGAATATGGACGAGGTGTACGTCAAGATGTTTAAGTACATCTTTGAGCCTATTCTTGTGCGCTTTGGAGTTTCCGAAAAAGAGCGTCCTTATGTGATAAAATTCTATGTGACGGGTGTATTCGCTATCGTAATGGACTGGCTTGAGAACGATTGCAACGACGATATGGATTTTATTATTAAGGTTATAAACGATTGTGTTTTGGGGGCGCGAGACGTTGATGAATAAGTTAATGGATAAGATAGGGAGGCTCGCGCTTCTCGGCTTGCTTTTCAACGTTGCCTTCGGTGCATATAACGTTGTATTCGGTATAATTACTCATTCCTGGTGGCTCCTTACAGTTGGTATATATTATGCAATTTTGAGTATCGTTCGATTTGTTGTACTTAAAACAAAGGGAAGCGGTAGCTTTATAACGAAATTTACCGGTGTGATGCTTATGCTGCTTTCTCTGCCGCTTGTCGGTACAGTCATACTTGCGGTAGTTCGTGACAGGGGAATGGTAATGCACGAGATAGTTATGATAGCTATGGCGGTGTACTCTTTTACGAAAATCACGCTTGCCATAATAAACATAATAAAATCAAGAAAAAGCGCGTCAGCAAGGCTTATTACTCTGCGAAACGTATCCTTGGCGGACGCTTGCGTTTCTATATTTGCATTACAGCGTTCAATGCTTGTATCGTTCGGAGAAATGTCAGCGACCGATATATGCATATTTAATGCCGTAATAGGTTCAGCCGTTTGCGTAATCGTTTTTTTGCTGGGACTAAACCTTGTGAGAAAAAAGAAAATATTTTTTAATACCTTGAACGGTAAAAAATAATCGGTCACAGTTATATCACCCTCTCTCCGCAATTAAGAAAAAGAAAAGCCACCCGATTGGGTGGTTCTTCTTTTTGGCGGAGAGAGAGGGATTCGAACCCTCGTGCGATTTCTCGCAAACTGATTTCGAGAAATGCAAGGAATGTCACAATCCGTCCCTCTGCGTCCCTAATTTTCGAAAAATCCACCGATTTTTTCGCTTTTCTTCCGCCTATCTGTCAGATTTTTCGGAAAAGTGATAGAAAAGTGATAGAAAGCAATGTTTGGTCGGTACTGAAATAGCCATTTTATTTATCAAATTTTGTGCTTATACTTGCCGAAAAACAAAAAATATGCTATAATGTATGTGAATTCCATGTGCGTAACAGGTGGTAATGCAATGGCAGAATTATCAATATAGAAAATGATGTTGGAGATATATAATATTTGACCGCTATTTTAGGAGGTAACAATGAAAAAAGGAGACAAATTAGTTTGTAACGATGGGGAAACTACCGTTGAATTATCTGATTTTGATAAAAACAATATTTTAATTAAATACAAGGGCCAGGTTTATACGAGACCGAGGTCTGACATTGGTAAAACACTGCATTACGAGAATCATTGTTGGAGTTGTAAGTCAATGATATCTTCTCGTTTTTGTATACGTTGCGATTCCTGTGGTTGGTATATTTGTTCCGCTTGTGGTTCTTGTCACCAAGGCAAATGTGTGTATCATGCATACGGATTTGATGAGAATGGAATTCATAGAAATGGAACAAGGTTTTCGGAAGCAGGATATGATTTTGAAGGATACGATCAAGATGGTTTCAACAATGTAGGCGTGGATCGACAAGGATATAACAGACAGGGATATGATAATAATGGATACGATCGAAACGGCTATGATAAAAACGGTTATAACTGTTATGGATATGATGTAAAAGGATTTAATCGCGATGGGTTTAACAATAGCGGTATACATAAAAATGGAACACGGTATTCTGATGAAGGTTTTGATTTTCATGGTTACGATCAAAATGGTTACGGTCGAGATGGCTTTGACATGTATGGTTATAGTCGTTCGGGATATGATCGGTTTGGTTATGATAAAGATGGATACAATCAGGCAGGATATAACAAATTTGGATATAACCGAAATGGTTATGATAAAGATGGGTATAATTCTCGAGGATATAATAAAAATGGGTATAATCGTCAAGGATACGGAAAAGATGGGTATGATGCAGAAGGCTTTGATAAATACGGTTACAACAAGGACGGCATTAAACGCTCAATAATTGACAAAAGTGGATTGGATGATTTTTGGCGAACACTTGATACAAACCGAATTTGGTATAAAATGAAGGATGGAAGCAAAAAAAGAGGAACCATTAAGAAATGTTATTCGAATTATATCGATGTCATTTTTGATAATGGAGAAAGCTATAACAAGATAAATTATGTTAATTGTATTGAAAAAGGAATAATTGGACCTGTAAGAAAAAAGAAATAATAAAGATAGTGTTTCTTATGGAAACAGAGAAGAAAAACTGAGTGCCAAACGCCGCCGAAAAATCTTCGGTCACCGTTCACAAAACAACCGTTTAGGTTGTTTTGTTCACTGCGTTCGAATCCCTCTCTCTCCGCCGTTTGGAAAAAGAAAGAACCACCCAATTGGGTGGTTCTTCTTTTTGGCGGAGAGAGAGGGATTCGAACCCTCGTGCGATTTCTCGCAAACTGATTTCGAGTCAGCCCCGTTATGTCCTGTTGCGGTGCCCAAAATTTGCCCCTCGCCTGCGCTCGTCAAATTTTGACCGCTGCCACTCCTTATGCCTCACTTTATCCGCCCCCGGCGGCGCTCGGCAACGTCCCCACTTCGATATAAAAAACGGAACGCTCGCTTGCGTTCCGTTTTTTCGTTGGCGGAGAGGGAGGGATTCGAACCCTCGTGCGATTTCTCGCAAACTGATTTCGAGTCAGCCCCGTTATGACCACTTCGATACCTCTCCGTATGAAATTTAGAGTGTCCTTTTACAAGACGCTATATATTATAGCATGAAGCTTTCGAAAATGCAAGAGCTTTTTGAAAAATATCGTGTAAAAGAATATAAAAAGAACAGAAAAGAATATTACATCTATTGTAAAACATGAAAAATTGTGGTAAAATAATATACATAAAACATTATGGAGGAATTTTATGCTGTCTGTGGTATATAGCGCGGGACTTTTCGGTATTGACGGGTATATCGTTTCTGTTGAGTGTAACGCGCAGTCGAGAATACCTGATTTTGAGCTTGTTGGCTTGCCTGACCTTGCGGTTAAGGAAGCGAAAGAGAGAGTCCGTACCGCTTGCGAGAATAGCGGCTATCGCTTTCCCGCTCTTGAGCTCACCTTAAATCTCGCTCCTGCGGACAGGCGTAAGGAGGGCTCTGCCTTTGACGTGGCTATGCTGCTCGGCATACTTCACTGCGGCGGCGTTATAAATTACGGTGTGGATTTCTCCGACAAATGCTTCGTCGGTGAGCTATCGCTTTCGGGTAGCGTGAGGGGTGTTCGCGGTGCACTTTGTATGTGTGTTGCGGCGCGCGATGCGGGGATAAAGGAGTTTTACGCGCCTCGCGAGAACGCAAAGGAAGCGGCGGCGGTAGAGGGAATAACCGTTTACGCCGTTGACAATATAAAGGATCTTGTCGCTCACCTCAACGGACAGGCGCGCCTTGCGCCTGTGGAGTGCGACAAAGCGGCGTTTGAGAATGCCACTTTAAGCGCGGATATAGATTTTTCGGACGTCAAAGGGCAGGCTATGGCGAAGCGCGCCATGGAGATAGCCGCCGCAGGCGGACACAACATTCTCCTTATCGGCCCACCCGGTACGGGTAAATCCATGCTTGCGAAGCGCTTGCCCACCATTCTTCCGCCCCTATCCTTCGACGAGGCGATAGAGTCAACCAAGGTGCACTCGGTTGCGGGCACGCTTAAGGACGGTGTATCCTTGCTCGCGCACAGAACCTTCCGCTCGCCCCACCACACGATGAGTGCGGTAAGCCTTGTCGGCGGCGGCATAAACCCCATGCCGGGTGAAGTATCGCTTGCGCATAACGGTGTGCTTTTCCTTGACGAGCTTCCCGAATTTCCAAAGACCGTTACGGACTCGCTTCGCCAGCCGATAGAGGATAGGCGTGTTACCATTACTCGCGCAAACGGCAGAGTTACATACCCTTGTTCGTTTATGCTCGTTGCGGCGATGAACCCTTGCAGATGCGGCTATTTCGGGCATCCGACAAAGAAATGTACCTGCTCGCAAAACGACGTAAGGCGCTACGTATCCAAGATAAGCGGACCGCTGCTTGACAGAATCGATATACAAATAGAGCTTCCGTCGCTTTCCTACGATGAGATCTCGTCCTCAAGCGAGGTCGGGGAATCGTCCGCGACGGTAAGAAAGAGAGTTATTGCGGCTCGCGAGTTTGCGGCGAGCAGAATGAATGGCGAGGCGGGGATCTACTGCAACGCACAGCTTTCGTCAGCGCAGATACGAACGTACTGTCCTATGGACGACGCGGCGAAGGCGGTTATAAAATCTGCTTACGAGCGACTCGGAATGTCGGCGCGCGGCTACGACAGAATTTTGCGCGTGGCGCGCACAATTGCCGATATTGACGGCAAGGACATAATAAGTGCGGCGCATATTGCCGAGGCGATACAGTACCGCAGTCTTGACAAAAAGTATTGGAACAACTGATAGTAAAACAGGTGAAAAAATGAGAGAAACACTCAAGGATTTTATATTTGAGCTCTGCTCTGTGCCGTCCGTTTCGGGCTTTGAGGCGAGAGCTACGGGGGCGCTTTGCGACCTGCTCGGCGCCTCTCTCGAGCACGTGCTGACTGACGGCGTGGGCAACCACGTTTTCCTCAAACGGTGCGGCAGAGAAGGCGCGCCTCGCGTGCTTATCGACGCGCACATGGACGAGATAGGAATGATGGTTACGGACGTATGCGACGGTGGATTTTTGCGCGTCGCGCCTCTTGGAGGGATCGACCCCTCTATTATGCAGGCGGCGGACGTCATAATATACGGCAAGGAAGCCTTGCGCGGAGTTATCGTATCAACGCCGCCACACCTCTGCGAGGGCGACACGCTCCCCGCGTCCGACGAGATGCTCATTGACACGGGACTTTCAAAAAAGAGAGCGGAGGAGCTTATACCGATCGGTACGCCCATCGCATTTTCCTCTCCCTACGGAGAGCTTTTGAACGGCAGGATAGTCGGCAAGTGCTTTGACGACAAGGCGTGCGCGGCTTGCGCCCTTTGGGCAGTTATAAACACGCCGACAGAGCGTCTTGCGGCGGACGTTTACGTTATGCTCTCGGCGGTCGAGGAGACCAACCGTGTTGGCGGAGTTGCGGCGGGCGCATTTACTGTAAAGCCCGATTACGCAATGGTAATCGACGTAAATCTTGCGCGCGTGCCCGACACCAAGGCGTTTGAAACGGTTGAGATGGACAAGGGAATATCGCTTTCCGTGAGTGCCGCGACGGACGTAAGGCTTACGCGTATGGTAGAGGCGCTGTGCGTGGAAAAAGAGATACCGCACTCTATGATAGCCGCACCCTCAAGCACGGGAACTAACGCAATATCCTTAAATCTCACGGAGTACGGTGTGCCGACGGTGGACGTTGGCTTACCGCTTTCGTCCATGCACACCTACAACGAGGTCATATCCATGAACGACTGTGAGTCTCTCGTACGACTCGTCGAGGCGTTTATTACCTCGCGCGACGTTGCAGAGGATATGGCAAAGAGAGGGGTGGACTTTTTATGGTAAGACAGGAATCGGTCAAGCTTATAGACCGCTTGTGTGACGCGTTCGGACCGTCGGGCTGTGAGGACGACGTTGCCGCTCTTATTAAAAACGAGATAAGCGAGCTTTGCCCGAACGTCGCTTACGACAGAATGGGAAATCTTATTGCTCTTATGCGATTCGGAGACGTTTTTGCCCACGCGCGTCACAGAATAATGATAAGCGCGCATATGGACGAGGTCGGCTTTATGATAACCGAGATACACAAGGACGGATATCTTGGCTTTGACACTGTTGGAGGTATTTCCGACAGCGTTATCGCGGGCAGACGGGTAAAAATAAAAAAGGCTGACGGCTCGCTTCTCCCCGGCGTTATCGCTTCAAAGGCGATACACCACAAGGACAAGGAGGAGAGAAAAAAGGCTGTTGCCGTTGACAAGCTGTATATCGATATTGGAGCGCTTGACGCCGACGATGCTGAAAAGCACGTAAGGATTGGAGATTTTGTTACCTTCGATTCCGAATTTTACGGCTTTGGCGAGGGAATGATAAAGGGTAAGGCGCTTGACGACAGAATGGGCTGCGCGGCTATGATCGAGGTCATGAGAAATCTTTGCGAATGCCCCATCGCGGAGAACGCCGACGTATTCTTCTGTTTTACCGTAAGAGAGGAGATCGGGCATTCCGGAGCAAAAATAGCGGCGTACGAGATAAGACCTGACGCGGCAATCGTGCTTGAGACCACGGCTATCGCCGACATAGCAGACGTAAAGCCCTCAAAGAGGGTTGCTGACGTAGGAGGTGGAGTGGTAATATCCGTTATGGACCGTTCGACGGTATACGATAAGGAGCTTGTAAAGCGAACGCTTGACGTTGCATGTCAAAATGATATAAAAGCGCAGGTAAAAAGATATGTTTCAGGCGGTAATGACGCAGGGCATATTCATAAAACGGCAGAGGGCGCGAAGGTGATTACAATGTCCGTGCCGACGAGATACCTGCATTCCCCCGCTTGCGTGGCAAGCATTGAGGATTATTTTGCGCAGAGAGATTTATGCGAGGCTATGATCAGAACGCTTTGTAAGGATTGTAAGGACTTAAAAGGAGATAACGTATGAGCTTATATAATACACTCAAGGAGCTTTGCCTTTGCCCGTCCGTTTCGGGCAGGGAGGGTGCGATTCGAGAAAAGCTTATTGAAATGATAGCGCCCTTGTGCGATGAATACCGAGTAGACGCGCTTGGAAATCTTCTCGTCCACAAAAAGGGAAGAGGCGAGAGAGTTATGCTTGCCGCGCACATGGACGAGATCGGATTTATAGTCAACTTTATAGAGGATAACGGCATGATACGTATAGCGCCTGTCGGCGGTGTTTCGCTCGTTGCAGCTGCCTTTTCGACCGTGGTTTCCGAAAAAGGAGTAAAGGGAACGGTCGTTCCCGACGACAAGGTAAAGCCTGCCGATTTCAAGGCGGATGCGTTTTATATCGATATAGGAGCGACGAGCAAAAAGAGAGCCGAGGCGCTCGTTGAAATAGGAGATTTCTTCGTCGTAACTCCCAATATACAAAAGCTTTCGGGCGGTCGCGTTTGCGGCAGACCGATGGATGACAGAGTGGGCTGCGCCGTGCTCGTAGAGATCGCGCGCTCTCTTGCCGACAAGCAGGTGGACAAGGATATTTATTACGTATTCTCCGTTCAGGAGGAGGTTGGCTGTCGCGGCGCTATGACGGCGGCGTATGCAATAGCTCCGGACGTTGCGCTTTGCTTTGACGTAACGGCTACGGGTGACGTGCCGGGGGCTACTCCCATGGCTTGTAAGCTCGGCGGCGGTGCGGCGGTCAAAATCAAGGACGCGTCCGTGATATGCTCCGAGAAAATAACGGGCGAGCTTTGTCGCCTTGCAGAAGAAAACGGAGTGAAATACCAAAGAGAGATACTCACCTACGGCGGTACGGATACCTCGGCTATGCAGCTTGCAGGAAGCGGAGCGGCAGTTGGAGCGCTGTCCGTCCCCACGAGATATATTCACACTCCAACGGAAACGTTTGATATGGCAGACGCTATGGCATGCGTAAAGCTTGGCGTGCTGTTTCTTACGCAAAAGGCGTAAAACAAATCATAATCACATATAAACAAATCAAAATCACATATACGAGAGGTTAAAATGCAATTTTCAGAAAAGGTGCTTTCGATTACCGCCGAGGCGGAGTCGAGGCTTTCGGATATTTTTGCCGAGATCGACAGAATATCCTTTGAAAATACAAAAAAAATAATGGACTCGTTCCGCGAGCACCGCGTAAGCGAGGCAGTATTCAATCCGACGAGCGGATACGGATATAACGACCGCGGCAGAGAGCTGCTCGACGAGATATGGGCGGACGTTATGGGGGCGGAGGCGGCATTCGTGCGTCACAGCATAGTAAACGGCACGCAGGCGCTTACCATAGGTCTTTTTGGACTTTTGCGCCCTGGCGACATACTTTTCTCGATAGCGGGCAAGCCATACGACACGCTTGACGAGGTTATCGGTAACACGGGAACGGCAGGCAACGGCTCGCTCCGCGACTTTGGAGTGGAGTACAGACAGTCGGACCTCTTTCACGACGGCTCGTTTGATCTTGAAAAAATAAGGCAGGTGCTGACGGACGAGGGCGAGCGCGTAAAGGTCGTATTTATTCAGCGCTCCAAGGGATATCTTAACCGTAAGACGTTGAGTGTTGCGGAGATAGGCGAGGTAATCAAATTCGTCAGAAGTATAAAGAATGACGTGTACGTCGTGGTTGACAACTGCTACGGAGAGTTTACCGAAACTCGCGAGCCGTGCGCGGTTGGAGCTGACATGATAATTGGCTCGCTTATTAAAAATCCCGGCGGCGGAATGGCGGAAAGCGGCGGATATATCGCCGGAACGGCGCGCGCAGTGGAGCTTGCGTCGTATAGACTTACGTCCGTCGGCTGCGGCCTTGAGGTCGGCGCGACGCTCGGACAGAACAAGAGCCTTTATAAGGGACTTTTCTACGCGCCTCATACTACGGCGCAGGCAATAAAGACTGCCCATCTTGCGGCGTATATCTTTGGAGAAAACGGACTTGGCTTTGACGTTGAGCCGAAGTGGGACGAGCCGAGACACGACATTATTCAATCTATAATCACCCACTCACCCGACGCGCTTTGCGCTATTTGCAGAGGTATTCAAGCGGGCTCGCCTATCGACTCTTACGTAACTCCCGAGCCTTGGGAGATGCCCGGCTACGGCGACAAGGTCATAATGGCGGCAGGCGCGTTTACGCAGGGCTCGTCTATCGAGCTCTCTGCTGACGGACCGCTCCGCGAGCCGTACACAGCTTATCTTCAGGGCGGACTTACCTATGAGAGCGGTAAGATCGGCATAATGAGCGCGGCAGAGGAGACGATAAGAAGCGGCTTTGGCGCGGAATGAGTCAACGGAATACTAAAAGGATACATAAATATTAAGGGAATTAAAGGGCTGCTTGGTTTGCGACGGTTTGCAAGGGGGCAGCCCTTTTTGGTGCTTTATATGCTTTTTTCCTCACTTGAATTTATATATCTTTTTTTACCCAGTACGCTTTTTCTCTATTTTTTATCTCCGTGGAGTGCAAAAAATTACGTTTTGCTGGTTGCAAGCCTCGTTTTTTACGGAATTGCCCAGCCGTCCTTTTTGCCGTTGATGCTCGCTGTAAGTCTTGCAAATTATCTTTTCGGGCTTTTGATAGCGCGAGCGAAAAGCGAAAAGAGAGCCGATTTTTGCATGTGGTTCTCCGTAGTTCTGAACGTTGGCGTGCTGTTTGCCTTTAAATATTTTGGGGTATTTATCCGACTTTTTGACCTGCCTTTTGAGGCGCCGTCGCTCCCTACGGGCATATCTTTTTATATCTTTCAGGCATTGTCTTACGTCGTTGACGTGCGCCGAAAAACGGCGGAGGTGCAGAAAAATCCCCTTTTGTTTACGACCTACGTCGCACTTTTTCCTCAGCTTGTCGCAGGGCCTATCGTGCGTTATTCGGAGATAGACGGCGACCTTAAAGCAAGGCGGCATACCGTAGAGGGAGTCGCGAGCGGCGTGCGACTTTTTTGTATAGGTCTTTGCAAAAAGCTTTTACTTGCAAACCCCGCAGGGGAGTGCTGGGAGCGAATGGCGAGGTATTCTGCGGGGGAGGGAACGGTGGTAGGCGCGTGGCTTGGGATAGTGTTCTTTGCCTTTCAGATCTATTTTGATTTTTCGGGATATTCGGACATGGCGAGAGGTCTTGGCAGGATGTTCGGCTTTGAGTTCCCCGAAAACTTTAACTATCCTTACGTGTCAAGGAGCATAACCGAATTCTGGAGGCGGTGGCATATCACGCTCTCCTCGTGGTTTCGGGAGTACGTTTATATTCCCTTGGGTGGAAATCGGCGAGGAAGAGGAAGGACGTATTTTAATCTTTTGACGACGTGGCTGCTAACGGGGCTTTGGCACGGCGGCAGCCTGAATTTTCTTTTGTGGGGATTGTACTTTTTTCTGCTGCTTGCAGTTGAAAAGCTGTTTCTTTTGCGGTTGCTTGAACGTATACCGAGCGTTTTGGGGCATTTTTACGCGCTTGTTTTTATTCTTTTCGGGTGGCTTATTTTTGCCTCTGACGGTACGCTTACCGTCTCGGAAGCGTTCGCGTATTTCGGGCAGATGCTTGGTGTCGGCGTGCCGCTTTTTAGCAACGACTCCTTGTTTGAGCTTCGGAGAAATATAATTTTTCTCGGAATTATGGCGGTGTCGGCAACACCGCTTATAAAGGTAGCGGCAAGACGTTTCCAAGGGGCGTATCCCACGGAGGCTCGGGTGTGCTTTAACGCGCTTGCGCTCGTTTCGTTAGTGCTTTCAACCGCCTATCTTGCCGATAGCTCCTACAATCCGTTTCTTTATTTTAGGTTTTAGAGGATGCGAGGGATGCGAGGATGCGTCCACCTTTTTCAGAGAATACCTACGCTTCGCTTCGGTCCATGAACTGCGTTCATGATCGGTGGAGCCAAAAAGCTTCACACGAATTTATTATTAGACAGACACATCGAAGAAATATTATTTACCGGTTGAATATTGTTGGTGTGTTCTGATGTAGAAAGACGGCGGACTCTACGCACCGCCGTCTTTCTTTTTTATTTAAAATTTATTTAAAACGGACAGTCGAGGACGCCTGTCCCTACATACATAAAAATATCGCCGCATTTATGTTTTTATTAAGATTTAAAACAAATAATATTTAAAAGAACAAATCTCATTTAAATACTTGTAGGGACAGGCGTCCCC
>JAZQTY010000091.1:0-1686 GCA_045631025.1 Eubacteriales bacterium | reverse complement strand
TCGTACGCGCGTCACGCGCGCTCTACGTATTTTTCGTCGTTTACCGTATTGACCTTGGGACAGCCTATCTTCTCACGGTACGCGGGTGCTACGAAGCGTACTGCGTTCTTGATAATCGTCTGTACCTCGGACACCTTGAAGGTGGGGAAGGTTTCGTGACCTGGCTGGAAATAGAAAATCTTTCCGTTTCCTCTCTCGTAAAGAACGCCCGAACGGAAAACCTCACCTCCCGAATAGCTTCCTATAAGCAATACCTTATCAGGGTTAGGTATAACGAATGGCTCGCCGTAGGTTTCCTCGTGCTCAAGCTTGAAGAAACGGTCAATTCCTCTCGTTATGGGGTGCGCAGGGTCGATTACCCAAACTATCTCCGAGTCGCCCGACTCTCTCCAAGTCAGATTGCAGGACGTGCCCATAAGCGCCTTGAAGGGCTTGGAGTGGTGTGCCGAGTGAAGGAAAATAGCCCCCATACCGTCAAGCACAGCGTCTCTTACCATAGCGGCGATCTCGTCGGGTACCTCGCCGTGCGCCATATGTCCCCACCATATAATAACGTCGGTATTATCAAGAAGCTCTTGGGATATACCGCAGTTTTCCTGATCGAGATACGCAGTTTTTACCTCAACGTCGTCCTCCTTGCCCAAAAATTCGGCAATCAGCTCGTGAATACCGTTAGGATAAATCTCTTTGACGTTTTCTTTGGTTATTTCATGTCTAAATTCGTTCCAAACCAAAACTCTGATCATATTTTCTCCTCGCAGCAAGCTAAAGATATTTCGTTTTTAATTGTAGCACATATCAAGGCGAAATTCAATACTTTACTTCATTTTGTTTTAGTAAATCGCTATTATTTTTTCAAAAGCATTGACTTTACCGAAAAAAAATGATATAATGTCTTCATTAACATACTTCTCGGAGGTAAGAACCATGAAACATATCGAAACTATCGAGACTCGCAACCTTTGCGAGAGCGCACAGAACGGCGGTTGCGGCGAGTGCCAGACTTCCTGCCAGTCCGCTTGCAAGACCAGCTGCGGTATTGCTAACCAGCAGTGCGAAAACAACTGATTTTGTAAGTAAAAAGGAGCTGTCCTGAAAAACAGCTCCTTTTTGCGTGTTTTTATACGTAATATCAAAGGAGAATTGAAATGATACATCAGTACAAGCTTGGCGGATATAACATCGTGCTTGACGTTTGCTCGGGCGCGCTTCACGACGTTGACGAGGTAGCATACGACGTAATTTCCATGTTTGAGAGCGCGACTCGCGAGCAGATTATATCCGCGATGAAGGAAAAATACGCCTCTCGCGAGGACATAACCGACGACGACATTGACGAGTGCTACGAGCAGGTGGTATCCCTTAAGGAGTCAGGCAAGCTCTTTTGTCCCGACACGTTCGAGCCTATGGCAGGACACCTTAAGGCAAAAACCTCGGGTGTCGTAAAGGCGCTCTGTCTGCACATCGCGCACACCTGCAATCTCAACTGCTCCTACTGCTTTGCTTCGCAGGGCAAGTACCACGGCGAGCGCGCCGTGATGAGCTTTGAGGTGGGCAAGCGCGCGCTTGATTTCCTTATTGAAAATTCGGGAACTCGCCGCAATCTTGAGGTCGACTTCTTCGGCGGCGAGCCTCTTATGAATTTTGATGTCGTAAAGCAGCTTGTCGAGTATGCGAGAAGCGTTG
>JAZQTY010000090.1:0-12432 GCA_045631025.1 Eubacteriales bacterium | reverse complement strand
GGTATATCCGCAGGGCGGTGAAAAGGTACTCGTTTACCACACCGTAGGCAGAGTCATAAAGGAAGGACAGCTTCCGATAGACGCGGGAGTTATCGTTATCAACTGTACGACGGTTGCGGCAATCTCAAAGTACGTAAGAACGGGAATGCCGCTTGTGGAAAAGTGCGTGACCGTAGACGGCTCTGCGATATCCGAGCCCAAAAACGTCATAGCACCGATCGGAACACCTGCGCTTGAGCTTATAGAATTTTGTGGCGGCTTTAAAACGCAGCCGAGAAAAATTCTTTGGGGCGGACCTATGATGGGTATAGCCTTGCCCGACCTTAATATGCCCGTAATGAAGCAGACCAACGCAATTCTTGCCTTTGACCGCAAGGATGCGACTCCGCCCGAGGAGACCGCATGCATCAAGTGCGGTCAGTGTATAGACCACTGTCCCTTGAGGCTTTGCCCCTCGGAGATAAATAAGGCGTACGCGGCAAAGGACACGGCGGCTCTCGTGAAGCTCAAGGTTAATCTTTGCATGGAATGCGGCTCGTGCTCTTACGTATGCCCCGCAAAGAAAAATTTGGTACAGACTAACAAGCTTGCAAAGGCGATTATCAGAAACGGAGGTAAATAAAAGTTGGATAACAGTGTACTTTTGGTGTCACCGTCTCCTCACGTTCGTTCCAAGAGAAATACGCAGAACATAATGCTCGACGTTGTTATCGCGCTTTGCCCCGCTCTCGTCGCATCTGTTATAATTTTTGGTTGGCGCGCGCTTATCGTTACGCTTTTCTGCGTAGGCATGTGCGTTGCGTCCGAATTCTTGTTTGAGCTTATAACGAAGAGAAAAAAGACGGTCAAGGACCTTTCCGCAGTAGTTACGGGAATTCTTTTGGCATTTAATCTTCCCGTAAGTATACCGCTTTGGCAGGCGGCTGTCGGATGCGTTATCGCAATAGTTATAGTTAAGCAGCTTTTCGGTGGTATTGGATGCAATTTTGCAAACCCCGCGATAACCGCAAGAGTCGTCATGCTTATTTCCTTTGCGGGAAGTATGACGAGCTTTGCGGCGAAAAATGATGCGGTAAGCTCCGCAACGCCTCTTTCGGGTGGCGAGATGCCGTCTCTTCTTAAGCTGTTTCTCGGCGATCACGCAGGCAGCCTCGGAGAGACCTGCGCGGCAGCGCTTCTCGTCGGCTTTGCGTATTTGCTTATACGCCGCGTGATAACGTGGCATACCCCCGTCGTGTTCGTCGGAACGGTATTTCTCTTTACGCTCTTGCTTGGCGAAAATCCCGTAGAGCACGTCTTGACGGGCGGACTTTTGCTCGGTGCTATATTTATGGCAACCGATTATTCAACAACGCCTCCCACGAAATGGGGAAAGGTTATATTCGGTTTGGGCTGCGGTGTCGTAACCGTCCTTATCCGAGTTTTCGGAAATTATCCCGAGGGCGTGTCGTTCGCAATTCTTCTTATGAACATACTTACTCCTCTCATATCCAAGGCGTGCGCGCCGAGACCGTTTGGAGGTGTTAAGAAGAAATGAAAAGAATGAATACCTCTATTAAAAGTATAATCGTGCTCGTCGCTATCTGCCTTGTGATAGGCGGAGCGATGGCGGCGGTAAACGTGATAACCGAGCCGAGGATAGCCGCGGCAGAGGCGGAAGCAGAGCGCCTTGCTCTTGCGGAGGTTTGCCCGGAGAACGGTGGCTTTGAGGCGATGGAGGGAATAGAGCTTCCAAAATCGGTAAAGACGGTGTATCGCGACCTTGACGGCGAGGGATACGTTGCAATGCTTTCTGTCGGCGGATACGATTCATCAAAGCCCATGTCAGTTGCCGTTGGATTTACGAGCGACGCTAAAATAATCAAGTGCAAGGTTATTTCCGCGCAGGGAGAAACCTCCGGAATAGGAAGTAAGGTCACGGACAAGGACTTCCTTATGCAGTTTGAAGGTAAGTCCGAGGGACTTGACGGCGTGGACGCAATAAGCGGAGCTACCATTTCGTCCTCCGCGCTTATTGATGCGGTCGAGGAAAGCTTTTTGGCTCTTAAGGCGGCAGGGGAGGTGTCGAAATGAGTAAGTGGCAAAATTTTCTAAAAGGAATAATCAAGGAAAATCCCGTGCTCGTACTCGTGCTCGGCACTTGTCCGACACTTGCCGTTACCACCTCGGTGCTTAACGCCCTCGGTATGGGACTTGCCGCAACGGTAGTCCTTTTATGCTCCAATATGGCAATATCGGCGCTTCGTAGGGTAATACCCGATAAGGTGAGAATACCCTGCTATATCGTTCTTATAGCGGGCTTTGTGACAATAGTCGAAATGCTTATGCACGCATTCGTGCCGAGCCTTTACGAGTCGCTCGGCATATTCCTCTCGCTTATAGTCGTTAACTGCATCATTCTCGGCAGAGCCGAAATGTACGCAAGCAAAAATACGGTTGCGAATTCCGCCATCGACGCGCTTGGAATGGGCGTCGGCTTTACGCTCGCTCTGTTCCTTATGTCCTCCATAAGAGAAATATTCGGTGCGGGAACGTGGTGCGGACTGGAGATTCCATTTGCGGGAGATTACAGCATGATGATACTGACGATGGCGCCGGGCGGATTTTTCGTGTTTGGATGTCTTATCGCGCTCGTTAACTTTATCACTACCCGAAGGGGCGGAAAGGTAAAGAAGAATATTGGATGCGCCGGCTGCCCTTCTGCAAGTCTTTGCGGCAAGGCACAGGACGAAAAGTGCGAAGGGGAGGAGAATAAGTAATGGAAGCATTAAGAACTCTTATTATAATTCTTCTTACCTCGGTACTTGTAAACAACTACGTGCTCTCAAGATTTTTGGGAATCTGTCCGTTCCTCGGAGTTTCCAAAAAGCTTAACCAGGCGGTGGGAATGGGTGTCGCGGTAATATTCGTAATGCTTATGGCAACTGCCGCAACGTGGCCAATACAGACGTATCTGCTTGACAGATTCGGACTTGGCTATATGAGAACGATCGTGTTTATTCTCGTAATAGCCGCGCTTGTTCAGCTCGTTGAAATGGTGCTTAAGAGATATATTCCCGCGCTTCACGCGTCTCTCGGTATATATTTGCCGCTGATCACCACCAACTGTGCAGTGCTCGGAGTGACTATAAACAATATAAACGACGGATTTAATTTCCTCGAATCTATGGTAAGCTCACTTGGCGCGGGACTTGGATTTTTGCTTGCAATGGTGCTTTTCGCGGGCGTTCGCTCAAGACTTGAGGAGGCAAAGCCTCCGAAATGCTTTGAGGGACTTCCCATAACCCTCGTTTCCGCAGCTATCGTCGCACTGTCCTTCTTTGGCTTTGCGGGTATAGTTGACGGCATTTTCGGATAAGGGGGCAAAACATGACTGAAGCAATGAAGATTTTGATTGCGATAGCGGTCGTTGCCGGTATCGGTGCGCTTTGCGCAATAATACTCGTCGTGGCGTCAAGGGTGTTTGCGGTGAGAGAGGACGAGAAATACGCGAAAATACGTGAGTGTCTTCCCGGCGCCAACTGCGGTGCGTGCGGATATGCGGGCTGTGACGGCTACGCAAAGGCGCTTGCCGAGAACGACGGAATTGCCGCAAATCTTTGTATTCCCGGCGGTGACGGCGCGGCAAGAGCAATTTCCGACATACTTGGTGTAGAGGTCGGCGACGTGGTGGAAAGAGTTGCCGTCGTCCATTGCTACGGCGACTGTGAGCATACCTCAAACAAGATGGATTACGTCGGCATTAAGACCTGCGAGGCAGCAAAGCTTATGTTTGGCGGTCAGGGAAAATGCGTTTACGGTTGTATTGGATTTGGTGACTGTGTGGCTGTTTGTCCGCAGGGCGCAATATGCATAGAGAACGGTATTGCCCATATTGATACGAGAAAATGTATCGGCTGCGGTCTTTGTCAAAGAGCGTGCCCACGCGGACTTATTGAGGTCATCAAGGACGTTGATTGCGTGCTTGTGACCTGTAATAACACCGAAAAGGGCGCGTCCGTCAGAGGCAAGTGCTCAAACGGCTGTATCGGCTGTAAAAAGTGTGAGAAAAATTGCCCTGCGGGGGCTATTACCGTTACGGACAACCTCGCTCGCATTGACTACGAAAAATGTACCGATTGCGGGCTGTGTGCTTCTAACTGTCCCGTGGGCTGTATTATCGTTTCCGATTTCAGCGGACTTCACAGAGTTAAAAAATAAAACGGAGAGGAGAGAAGCTATGAGCGCTTTTGTGACGACGGAATACTCTATAAGGCTTGAAGCGGTAGAAAAAGAGTTTACTGTAGCGCTTCTCTCCGATCTTCACAGCGCGCCGTCTACCGACGTGTCGGAGATGATCAGGCTTTTGCGCGAAAAGCGCCCCGACTATATACTAATGCCCGGCGACGTGTTCGAACGGCTTGACGGAAAAAGAACGGAATGGACGCGTGCGGGAATTGAGCTTATGAAAAACGCCGCGGAGATTGCGCCCGTAATGTATTCCTTCGGAAATCACGAAAACGGCGGACTCGGCTCTTGGAATTTTTTAAAGTGGCAGAAAAATTATTTTTTACCAAAGTATTTTTCACCGGAGGAGCTTGACCTTATATTCGATAGCGGTGTGACCGTGCTTGACGACGCATACGTAGTGGAGGACGGAATTGCGTTCGGCGGACTTACGTCGGGCTTTATAAATCGGGGAAGAAAGCCGAACGTTGATTGGCTTGACGAATTCTGTTCACTCGACTGCCCTAAAATACTGCTTTGTCACCACCCCGAATATTATAAGAAATATTTAAAAAATAAGGATATTGACCTGATCGTTTCGGGGCACGCGCACGGCGGGCAGTGGCGATTCTTCGGCAGAGGACTATTTGCTCCCGGACAGGGAATTTTTCCAAAGTATACGTCAGGAGTTTACGACGGACGTCTCGTAGTGTCGCGCGGACTTAAAACGGGCGGCAAGATACCAAGAATTTTCAACAATCCCGAAATTGTTTTTTTAAAAATCAACTGAATATGAAACTAACAAAAAATCAACTTGCTTTCATTTTTTTGAACGCGAGTTGATTTTTTTTGTTTGCCGTAAAAAAAAATCGAGTATATATTCTCTCAAATTGCGGAACAATTATTGTATCTTTAAAAAATGGAGGAGTAAAAATGAAAGCAAGCAAAATACTCATTTTGATCTGTGCACTTGCGTTGTGCCTCGGTACGTTTTACGGCTGTGGCAGAAAGCAAGCCGCAGATGTTCACGTGTTCTATTACACGTACAGCGACACCTATATTTCAACCGTTCGCGCATCTCTTGATAAGCAGCTTGACGATGCGGGAATATCCTATCAGGATCACGACGGTAACAATAACCAGACCACGCAGACCGAGCAGGTGCAGACCGCAATTACCAAGGGCGCGAAGCTTATCGTAGTCAATATAGTAACGACCGGCTCGGACGACGCGGCAAGCGGTATAGTAAGTCTTGCAAGGGATGCGGGAATACCCGTTATCTTCTTTAACAGAGAGGTGTCCGACGGAGTTGTAAAGAGCTACGATAAGTGCATCTTTATCGGAACCGATGCGGCAGAAGCAGGGTATTTGCAGGGGGATATGATTGGCGATTACGTTGTTAAGAATTACAACGCGATAGATCTCAATGACGACGGTAAAATATCCTACGTTATGTTTATGGGTGAGAAGGGTAATAACGAGGCGATTTACAGAACGCAGTATTCGGTTGAGAATGCCAATAAAAAGCTTAAAGAGGCAGGAAAGCCCGCTCTTGAGTTTTACGATAAGGCAAACAACGATAAGTATCTGCTTGACAGAGACGGAAAGTGGTCGGCTCAAGCGGCGAACGAGTATATGACGACTATTCTCGCGTCGTATAATACGCAAAACAAGAATATGGTAGAGCTTGTAATCTGTAATAACGACGGCATGGCAGAGGGCGCAATATCTGCGCTCAGCGGAGCAGGTTTTAATACGGGAGCGGCAAACGCAACGTCCATTCCCGTATTTGGAGTTGATGCAACGAGTGCGGCGGTTTCTCTTATCGGAGCCGGAAAGATGGCTGGAACAATAAAGCAGGATGCCGACGGTATGGCTACCGCAATAATGAAAAGCGTCTCTAACTGCCTTGACGGCAAGGCGCTCCTTAACGGCATGTCTGATTATCAGATCGACGATGACGTAAACAAGGTCAGAATTCATTATTCCGTATATCTCGGTGGAAATAAGTAAATGATAAATATTGGTTGCTTCATTTGGCGATTTTTTTGCCGATTGAAGCAGCCATTATATCTAAATTTATAAAAACAGGTAAAAGAAATGCAAGAATATTTACTTGAAATGAAAAACATAAGTAAGGAATTTCCGAGCGTAAAGGCTCTTTCGGACGTTACCTTTAGGCTTCGCAGGGGAACGGTGCACGCACTCATGGGAGAGAACGGCGCCGGGAAATCAACGCTTATGAAGTGCCTTTTCGGAATTTACGGAGCAGATAGCGGAGAGATAATACTTGACGGAGAGCGCGTAAGCTTTAAAAATCCCGCCGAGGCGCTCCGCTGCGGAGTCGCCATGGTGCATCAGGAGCTTAATCAAGCCCTAAAAAGAAGCGTGGCGGATAATATCTGGCTTGGACGGTATCCTACACGCTTCGGCGTAACGCTTGAGGGGAAGATGTATCACGATACCTTGGAGATATTCAAGGAGCTTGAGATCGACGTTGAGCCACGTCGAATAATGAGCACGATGTCCGTGTCGGAGCGACAGATCGTGGAAATTGCCAAGGCGGTGTCTTATAACTCCAAAGTGATAGTGCTTGACGAGCCTACCTCCTCCCTAAATGAAAAAGAGGTCGAGCATTTGTTCCGTATCATAAAAAAGCTTAAGGATAAAGGCTGCGGTATAATTTATATCTCCCACAAGATGGAAGAAATTTTGCGGATATCAGACGATATTACGGTAATGCGCGATGGTAGAAACGTAGCAACGCATAAGGCAGAGGAGCTTGATATTGACAAAATAATAAAGCTTATGGTTGGCAGAGAGCTGACGGAGCGCTTCCCGCCAAAGACTAACCGAATAGGTGACGTAACGCTTCGCGTAGAGGGACTAACGGCAAGGTACGCAAACGTAAAGGACGTAAGCTTTGATGTTCGGGCGGGAGAGATCGTCGGTGTTGCTGGGCTTGGCGGTGCAGGGCGCACCGAGCTGCTGGAAAGTGTTTTCGGGCTTCTTACGAAAAGCGGCGGAAAAATGACGCTCAACGGTAAGGAGATATACAACAAAACCCCGCGCGAGGCGATAGCAAACGGCTTTGCTATGCTTACCGAGGAGCGTCGCGCCACGGGGATTTTCGGTATACTTGACATAACTGATAATACTGTGATCTCTAATCTTTCGGCGTACCGATTGGCAGGGCTTTTTTTGAACCGCAAAAAAATGAATAGGGACACGGATTGGTCTATCTCCGCAATGCGAATAAAGACACCCAATAAATACAGTAAGATAAGGAATCTCTCCGGAGGAAATCAGCAGAAGGTAATTCTCGGAAGATGGCTTTTGACAAGTCCCGAGGTATTGCTGCTTGACGAGCCGACGAGAGGTATTGACGTCGGTGCGAAGTATGAGATATACCAGCTTATAATCGACCTTGCCGCAAAAGGGAAATCGGTGCTGATGGTCTCAAGCGAGATGCCCGAGCTTCTCGGAATTTGCGATAGAATACTCGTCATGTCGGGCGGACGTCTTGCTGGTGAGGTTGAGCTTGGAAGCGGTAGAAACTCGGACGTTCAAGAGAAGATTATGACGCTTGCCGCAAAATATGTATAGCCGTAAGGGAGTGATATTTTATGCTTGAAAAACTCAATTTCAAAAAAAGATTTATGGATTTTCACGCTCTTTCTTCATCAGACAAAAAGAGCGCAGTAAAAGAATTTTTAATAAACAACCTATTGTATATCCTGCTTATTGCGGCAATCGTGGGAATACAGATATACGATCCGAGATTTCTTTCGCTGTCATCGATTATAAATATTATTTCCTTATCGGCGGCGAATTTGCCTATCGCTCTCGGAATCGCGGGGTGTATTATTCTGACGGGTACTGACCTCTCTGCCGGACGTATAGTTGGAGTTACCGCGTGTGTTGCCGCCTCTCTTTTGCAGGCGAGCGGATATGCGGGGAAGATGTTTCCGAGCCTTGCAACCTTTCCGATATGGGGAGTATTCTTTATAGTTATAGCGATAGGCGCACTCGTTGGATTTATAAACGGCTTCTGCACTGCAAAATTTAATCTTCATCCGTTTATCGTAACTCTTGCCACACAGCTTATAACCTACGGAGCGCTTCTTATATACCTGATGCAGGGAACGAATAACGGTCAGTCTATTTCGGGACTTGACTCGTCCTACACGGGATTTATAACGGGAAGTGTTATACGCTTCGGCTCGGTCGCGCTTCCGAACTACGTCTTTTATTCGATAGCAATAACAGCGGTTATATGGTTTATATGGAATAAAACTACGTTCGGTAAAAATATGTTTGCTGTCGGCTCTAATCCCGAGGCGGGAAACGTTTCGGGCGTAAACGTAAGTAAGACTATCATACTGGTATTCGTTCTTGCCGGAATTATGTACGGACTTACGGGCTTTATTGAAGCCGCGAGAATTGGCTCAAACAGCGCGGCGACGGGACTTAACTACGAGCTTGATGCAATAGCGGCGTGCGTAATTGGAGGGGTTTCCTTCGTCGGAGGAATCGGTAAGATACGCGGAGTAATTATGGGAGTTCTGTTGCTCCGTATTATATTCGTCGGACTCACCTTCCTCGGTATAGATTCTAATTTGCAGTACGTCATAAAGGGTATTATAATTCTTGCAGCCTGCGCGATCGATATGAGAAAGTATTTGGTTAAAAAATAAAATATAAATGAAAAACCACGGGACGGCAAAAATTAAGTCGTTTCGCGGTTTTTCGCTTTTTAGGACTGTGATTGTGCAGTTTATATAAAAAATGATAAGCGTTTTTGAGCAATATTACAGTTCGTTCATAAATTTACATTGATTTGTTCATATTTAAATAGTAAAATATAGCCAACAGAGATGCAGAATATAAAACTGCAAGCAGTATGCGGAACGCTTTGAAAGGAAAGGTAATTATTATGAGCGTAAACGGCAAATACGAATACAAAATCGAAATCGATACTATGGAGGATGCAAAGAATCTCGTTGCTATCTCCACCAAGCTTAAAGGCAAGATAGTTCTCAAGAGCGGCACGAAGTTTTCTGTTAATGCAAAGAGCCTGCTCGGAGTCGTTCTTGCAAAGAGACTTAATTGGAACGACCTTACCATCGTGATGGATAACGACTACTATCGCGAATATCAAAAATACATCGTAGATTGATATTTATAAATTTTGGTGAGGGATCGTCAGTAAACTTATAAATATTTCGTTCCGCAGTTAAAGCTGTTCTCTGAATACACTAAAAAATCGCGAAGCCGCGCTCTTATGAGCGCGGCTCCTTTTGTAACCCCAAAAAGTAATTCGCACTTTGGTTCAATATTTGTGGTGCGGTAGTCAATGAAAGGTTTTATGCCGATTAAACTTGCGCTGAGAGCAAATCGTCGGGTGTGTATATTTCATAACAGTGATTGCCGACGGCAAAACGCTGATCTGCGCTTTCCTCAATAACGAGCCACGTATACTTACGTCCCAATTCGATTCTGCCTTTTATTCCGTTTCCCTCAAAAACAAGCACTCCGTTTTCGTTGCGGGCAGTTATCTTCAGGGTGGATTCAGTGCTGTCGTCCAAATAGTAATTCTCTCTGTCAGGATCGGGATAGCTAAAGGTGAACACGTATCTCAGATGTACCGTCACCTGCGTGTCCGTAACGTTTTCAAAGGATACGTACGTATCGCTTCGAGGCCATTCCGTATCGTACGTTTCTTCAAGATTTGCGTACTTATGCCACGTTTGAGCGATGGCAGCGTTTATATCGTCCTCTGTCAGAGATACTAGAGGCGTGTAAGTAAGATTTGAAACGTTTCGTGTCTGCTCACAAGGCTCAAACGGCTCGGAGTAACGGCAATAATCGTTATAATACAAATCAAGAGATTCTTCAAACGTGATTCTTTCGGTTTTGCCGTTTTGTGTCAAGTAACGATTGCCGTTTTCGGCGGCAAGTATGGAATAGATAAGCTTATATTCGCCGTTGCTTGTAAACTCATACAAATTATATTCCAATTCGTAATATTGCTCGTTGTCAACGTGTATAAAGCCGTCCTCGTCCAGCCAACAGGTTTCATACGCAAAAGCGTCCAAAAGAACAGGAACCCCGTTCTTTTGAGTAAATATAGCCTTGATTCGGTAGTCCTCGTTCATAAACACCAGCTCATCCTTGCCGTCACCGTTGAGGTCAATTTCGTCGTAGCCAACGCCGTAAGCACCGTAATAAGCCGAGTACAGAAGACGTTTATAATATTCAAAGGAGAGGTCATCCTTAAAGGCAAAAAGATTGTCGTATTCGCCGGTTTGCCATTTTCCAACCTCAAATTTATCCAAGCAAGTTGAGATCTTAGCGTAAGTTTCACGAATGGCAGTGTAGCTTGAAAAATCAGCCAAAGGAAGATTTTCGTCCGTTGCAGTATCTTTTAGCGGCAAATAAATGCGAGGAGCTAACAATTTTGACGTGGTGCTGTATCCGGGAACGGTTGTTTTGCTATGCTCGCGATACAGTTCCTCAAAGGTATCTTGGCTGATAGAAGTACGATTGCCGTCCAAAATTTGGAATCTGTCAAGTGTTTTTTTCTCACTTTGATCGTACACACTACCGTATATAGAGTCGTATACCATTTTATCACCTTCAACGTGACAGACGTAAAGCGTGGTTTCCTCGATATTGTCGGTTACAACACCCCGTACCATAAAGAAACGGTTCTTCGTGCCAAATAGGAAGGAACTCTTAGCACCGTAGTTTGATTCAAGTAAAAGTGGCGCGCCGTCAGAAACCGTAAAGATTGCGCGTATGCTTGTATATTTGGTCAAAATAATCAATTCGGGAGTTCCGTTTCCGTCAAAATCCTTATATCCGTAGCCCAGGTTTTCGATAAACGGATCATTCTTTTCATATCCGTTAACGATGCCGTAAATCGTCTCAAAAACGTCAGCTTCACTCTGACTCATATTTGCAGTGTTTGGAATCGGTAGCTCCTCGCCGTTATGCTTCAAGGTAAGAAGCGTGGTATAGTAGTCTATGATGTCATCGTACGGGCTCTTTTGTTCCTCATTAGTTTCGGACGACTGAACTTTTTTTGTATCGTCCGTATTCGCTGTTGGCGATTTGGCTTTGAGGATTGAGCAACACCCGACTAATGAAAACAATAGAAGCAAACTGATAAAAAAACAAAGAATTTTTTTCATATGACCTCCGACGAAGAATTTATTCACAATTTCATTATACCGCAAAGCAGGGTGAATGTCAAGATGTTGTTTACTTCAAACGGTTAGAGTTAGCCTCTTTTAGGTTTCTTTCTCCTACTTTCCTTTTTTAAAAGAAAAGCAGGAGAAAAAACACGTATTGAATCTTTTATCAAAGACGGCAGCCGCCGTGGCTCAAGCAAGCATCTCCAGAGCCACTCGAGGCGCATTTTTTGTACGAAGCGCGGAGCGCGGGGAAGTCGCCCCGACCAAACGTCAAGGCTGCCGCCAATTCCCATGAAGATCTTAACGTAGGATAGGGAATTGGCGTTTTCGCATATCCAGCTCTCTTGAAGCGGAAAGCCCATGCAAACGAGCAGTATATCGGGCGAGCAATCGCCTATGTGCTGTACGACCGCTTTGTTTTCATCACTCTCCACGGACAGATCAAAATATCCGTGATGCGTGCCGCATACGTGGAGCGTCGGTAACTCACGGCAAAGGTTTTCTGCCGCTCTTTTTGCAATTCCTTGCTTTGCACCGAGTAGATAAACTGAATATCCGTTTTGCGCCGCGTAGCGCAAAAGCGCGTACGCCGCATCAATACCGGGGATAGGCGTTACGCGTCGTCGGCACTCCTTGCGGGCAAGCACCGAGATTCCGACTCCGTCGGGTAGCAGTAAGTCCGCCCTGTCAAGAAGCCCCGCAAGACGGCGGTCGTCGGACACGGCTCGCATGAAAGTAAGATTGGGAGTAAATATAATCATTCTTTTATTGCTTTTTAGCGCGCATATCATTTTTTGAAGCGCCTCTCTTGGGGTTACGTCCTTAAACTCAACCCCGTAAAGGTAGTAGCTGCTCATAATTTATCTCCTTAATACCGTTATGATATTATTTTATCTCTTTTTGGAAAAAATATCGGGATTTTATTGACTTTTTCGAGAATATGATTTATAATATAATAATGTATAGTCGCAAAAGACTAAAGATGACGAAAAGTTGAGAGGAACAAGCATGAAGTCGGAGGCCAAGC
>JAZQTY010000089.1:0-6511 GCA_045631025.1 Eubacteriales bacterium | reverse complement strand
AAAGGGTTCGGCTCTCGCCGTCTCAGCCAAGGTGGGCACCCCCGATTTCTATGCGATTTTGCAAGGGTATTATATCACGCCTTTTGCCGTTTGTCAATACCCATTTTCAAATTAGCAAATCAATAGTGGAAATTTGCTCCGACGCTCTTCATGCTAACGCTTGTAAGCAGCGCTTCATCAACGACTATTCTTTCCTTATAAGAAACGAGTCTTTCTTCAAGAAGCTGACTCTTGAGAAGATTAAGAAATACGTACGTTCCCTCCTCGGTAACGAAAAAGTCCTTGTTGGCTTGCTTTGCGTAGCCTCCGTCGTCGAGCTTATACTTCATAACGATATGAATACCGTAGTCCGACTCAACGCGTCTTATCTCTCCGTCCGTCATTTCAAAGAGAGCCTCGACTACCTCGGGAGAATCGTAATCACTATTCTCCGTAAGATAATATCCGTTCGGGTACTGCGCCATTCCCTCGTCCTCGTTGTATTTTTCAACGAGACTGTCAAAAAGCGTATACTCGCCCGCTCTCGCTTCGGTCTCCATAATGGATTGAACCTTATCGGAGAGCGCGATAAGCTCATCCGTCGTCATCTTTCGGGTAAGTATATTGCCGTCGTTATCAAGCAAAGCGTTTCTCTGCGTAGGCGCACTATCCGTTCCCTTTTCGTCGTACGCTATTCTCTCGTTGCCCTCTGCGTCGGTCTCCACGTATACGATATCTCCATTTTTATCCTTGACTATCTTGCCCTCGCCGTCATACTTTTGAGTTGCCTTTTGATCGTATGCAATTTTCTTCAGAGAAAGATCAGAATAATAAATATCGTCTCCGTTTACGTCTGTTTCGTAAACGACCTCACTCGTATAGAAGAAAATATGTCTGAACTTTACGTAGTTATCCTTGTAGTATTTCTCATAGTTCGACGCGTCTATCAAAGCGCCTCCCTTACCGAAAAGCGTATCGTTAAGAAGTGAGATTTTTGCTTCCATGATGTACGCGTCGCGCAACACGTCAACGTTGGCACCGTATTCGGCAAGCTTCGCGTTAAGATTTGCTTTAGAGCCGTTTCCGTCACTCTGAATAAGAGTGTTTATCTCCGCGTCAATTTCCGCAATAGCAGAATCGGAAAGCTTGAGTCCCATCTCATCAAAAAGAGCAAGTGCCGCGAGATAGGTTTTAGCATTATCGAGCACCATCGAGGTATAGTACTTATTGTACGTTCCGCCCGACGACGGATCGATTACCGTATCCCAAAAGGAGTCAAGCTTCGCTTGGTTTCCAAAAGCATACGAGGAGGCAAGATTTCCCTTCATTCTTGACAAAAGAAGCATATACGTATTTATGCTCATTTCCGTATCGTCGATCGACATAAGCGTTTTTCCCTTTGACGAACAGCCGCATACGCCTACCGCAATAAGAATGCACGCGAGTGTCAGTACAAGTATTCTTTTAACAAAAGACTTCATTTTTTATTTCCTTTCAGTTCTCCTGATTTTCCTTTATTATTTCACTATATCGCCTAAACAGCTTCAAGAGCAGCTCCGACACGTTATCACCCGATTGCTTTTTGAAGTTTATGCTTGGATTTTCACCGCCGCCAAGGCGCAATCTACCGCGAAATTCGTTTGACAGCTCGTGCCAAACAAGATAATCGACGTAATTGCATTTAAGCTTGACTACGCTCTGCTCCTCTATTACGGAGATAATTCCGCATTTTTGGGCAGACGCCTTTACGAGAGCCACGGTAAGGAGATTGGTCACACACTTGGGCGCCTCTCCGTAGCGGTCGATAAGCTCGTCGAGAACGTCCTCCCTGTCCTCCTCGCATTCGATCGAGGCTATTTTTTTATAAAGCCCCATTCGCTGTGCGGCGTATTTAACGTATCTTTCGGGAATGTATGCGTCACACTTCAAGGTGACGGTACACTCAAGCTTCTCCTCTACCTTCTCGCCCTTTTCCTCGAGAACCGCCTCGTTTAGAAGCTTAATGTAAAGCTCGTATCCGACGGCGTCAAGATGACCGTGCTGTTCAGCGCCGAGAAGATTTCCCGCGCCTCTTATCTCAAGGTCACGTATAGCGATCTTAAAGCCCGCGCCAAACTCCGCGTAGTCGCGTATAGTCTCAAGGCGCTTTGTTGCGACCTCGTTTATCGCTCTGTCACGCGGATAGGTAAAGTACGCATAAGCGCGTCTTGCCGAACGGCCGACACGCCCTCTTATCTGATGGAGCTGTGAAAGTCCGAGACGGTGCGAGTTCTCGACTATAAGCGTGTTAGCGTTGGGAATATCAACGCCCGTTTCGATAATGGTCGTGCATACGAGTATATCTATCTCACCTCGCAGCATTTCTTCCCAGATATCCTCAAGTCTGTCCTTATCCATCTTTCCGTGGGCAACTGTTATTCTTGCCTCGGGTATGGCGCGGGAAAGCCTTGCGGCGCAGCCGTCTATATTCTCTACGTTATTGTAGAGATAGAATATCTGTCCTCCGCGTCGAAGCTCACGTCTTATAGCATCCAACACGATAAGCTCGTCGTGCTCAAGAACGTAGGTCTGCACAGGAAGTCGGTCCGTAGGCGCTTCGTCAAGCACCGATATATCTCTGATACCTCCAAGCGCCATATTAAGCGTTCTTGGTATGGGAGTTGCCGTAAGAGTCAGAACGTCAATATTTCCGGATATCTGCTTTAAGCGCTCCTTGTGAGTTACACCAAAGCGTTGCTCCTCGTCAATAACGAGCAAGCCGAGGTCCTTAAACTCAACGTCCTTGGATACAAGCCTATGAGTGCCTATAATAATATCCGTGTTTCCGTTCTTTAATTTTCTTATGGATTGCGCCTGCTGCTTGGGGGTTCTGAAGCGCGATACCATATCTATATTGACGGGAAGCCCTCTCATGCGTGCGCTGAAGGTCTGATAATGCTGAAGCGCGAGAATTGTCGTAGGAACGAGTACCGCGACCTGCTTTCCGCCAAGCACTGCCTTATACGCCGCGCGCATCGCGACCTCCGTCTTACCGAAGCCCACGTCACCGCAAAGAAGTCTGTCCATGGGAACGGCGGTCATCATATCCTTTTTTATATCCTCAATCGCGTCAAGCTGTCCGTCGGTTTCCTCAAACTCAAAAGCCGCCTCAAAGTCGGTCTGCATTATATCGTCGGGTGGGAATGCGTAGCCCGGCTTGCGGCTTCGCTCTGCGTAAAGCTGTATAAGATCCTTCGCTATATCCTTTGCCGCCGCCTTTGCGCGTGCCTTTGCTCTGCCCCATTCCGTACCGCCGAATTTTGAGAGCTTAACAAGGCCGTCGTCTCCGTGAGCGCCGATATATTTAGAGACCATATCAAGCTTGTCAACGGGCAAAAACAGTCTGTCGCTTCCTGCGTAATGGATATTTATATAGTCGCGGCTGACTCCGTCAACGGTTAGGTTTTCAATTCCCATATACTGTCCTATACCGT
The DNA here is from genome assembly GCA_045631025.1 of Eubacteriales bacterium. Taxonomy (GTDB): domain Bacteria; phylum Bacillota; class Clostridia; order Oscillospirales; family CAG-272; genus HGM12713. Next base: position 3,059 of record JAZQTY010000089.1, on the reverse strand, counting down.
GAATCTCGTGAACCACGTAGTCACCGACCTCAAGGTCGTTATAGGAAAGTATCGCCTCCGTGCCGCTTCTCTTTTTTTTCTTGCGCTTTATAATGCCGCCTGCGGCAAGCGCACCCTCTCTACCCTCGGCGCAAATACTGACCACCGCAAGCTTCGAGAGAGTAAGCTCAAAGCCTCTTACGTATTCCGTCCAACAAACGAGTACCGTACCCTTCGGAAGGGTTGAGAGGGTATATTCTCCGCTCTTAACCTCGACTATACTGCGTATTCCCCGCTCGCCGAGCATATTGCAAAGATTTTTTGCAGACGCCTCGTTTTCAGCCGTAACGACTACCTTATATCCCGTTTTGCCGTAAGCGTCTATATCCTCGCACAACAGGTCAAGATTTTCACAGTAGGAAACCATGTGCTTGGTACGGAAATTAAACATTCCGCCAAGGCGCTTGCCCGAAAGCCCCTGACCGAGCGACTCGAAGAAAACGGCAGTCGAGGTGTCGAGAAAGCTATCCAAATAAGGCTGTCTATGTGAATAATCTACGTATTTCGAGGCAATAGTTCCGCCTTCAAGAAGCTCCTCGGCAGTTTGGTTTAAGTGCCACTCCGAGGCTTTAATTCTGTCGTTTATAGCAGAAATACCCTTGACGAGCACCGTGCTCTGTCTCGAAAAATAATCCAACAGACACGTTTTTTCGGGATATATGAGTGTAACGTACTTATCTATAAAATTAAGCTCCGCATCATTTTCGAGCGCCAAAAGCTCCGAGCGCATTTCCGAGATTGCTCGCTCGTCGCGGCTCTTGTCTATCCTTGAGGCAATAGCCTTGTGTATTTCCTTCTTCTTATCACCGTCGAAAAGAAGCTCGCGAGCAGGAGAAAATTCAACTCTGTCAAGAGCTACTGTCATTCTCTGCGTCTCTGCATCAAAAAGCTCCATGCGGTCGATCTCGTCGCCGAAAAGCTCTATACGAAACGGCTTTGAATCAGTTAGAACATTGCCGTCCATATCGTGATAGCGCGCAGATGCGGGATATACGTCTATAATTCCGCCTCTAACCGCAAATTGTCCGGGCGCGTCTACAAGCTCCGCACGAACGTAGCCGACGGACTGAAGCCGTCTGACGAAGCCGTCCGTTTCTATCGTTGTTTTATCAAAATCAATCGCCGTCATTGAACTTATCAGTTTATCGGACGGTATAGTATATCCGAGCGCCGCGTCAGGCGTGGTCACAACGGCGTCAAAGCTGCCGTCAAGAAGTCCCGACAACACGCGTAGCCTCTCATGCTCGTACTCATGGGAGGCGGTAATATTATAAAACGTGAGGTCTCTGCCCATATAAAAGGCAACCTTAAGCCCAAGCTGTGACAAAAATGCACGAAGGCGCGTACACTCCTTTTCATCAGAGCATACGAGAAGCGCCGTTCTCTTATCGCGCGACTTAATATCCTTAAGAAGCGCCGCGTAGCACGCATCCGTCGCGCCCTCGCAAAGCCCCGTCACCGCAAGCGGCAACGGACGGTTAGCCGCCTTTGCGTCACCAAGCGCCGCTAACAGCTGCTTATATTGGCTATCCGACCTTATTGAATCGGTTACTATATTCATGCCTTGCTTCCTTTAGAAAAACAAAAATCAGATAAGTTATTTACCGTTGCATATCTGCATCGCGCCGTCAATATCCCCCCCGACGATTCTTTCGATTCCCGTAAGAACGCGACCGAAGTTTTCCGACAGCGCCTTCATTTCAGCGGCGGAGAAATTCGAAAGCACCCAATCCTTAATATCGTAATCGGGATGGGGCTTTTTGCCAACGCCAACGCGTATGCGCGGTATATTCTCCGTTCCCATAGCCTCAATTATATCGCCAAGTCCCTTTTGTCCCCCCGCGCTTCCGCTTTTGCGAACTCGGAGTCTGCCGACGTCAAGATTGACGTCGTCGGATATTACGATTATATTCTCTGCGGCGACCTTATAAAATCTTGCCGCCTCACCAACGGCACTTCCCGAATTATTCATATAGGTCTGCGGCTTCATGAGAAGCACTCCGACACCACCAATCTCCACGACGGCAGTAAGCGCCTGGAACTTTGCGCGGTCTATCTTCGAACCCTTACTTTCCGCAACGCGGTCTATTGCAAGAAAGCCCGCATTGTGTCTTGTGATCTCGTAATCCTTGCCGGGATTACCGAGTCCCGCCACGATATATTTAACGGGCGCCGTACGCGCGCTGTCCGTCGATGATATTTGCTTAAACAAATCAAATATGTTTGCCATTTTCATTAACCTGCCATTTATACTTCTATTCCAATTTATAATTATATTACAAACCCGTCAAAAAATCAATCAAAACCACTCCCATTCACAGAAAATTTACATTTTTTGTGCTTTGAATTTTGTAAATGTAGTAGCAAATACAAAAAGAATATGTTATAATATTATGGTTGCAGAGCAAGTTTAGCTTTGCAACGTTAAAGATGTCAAAATTTTTTTATCAAACGGAGGTATTTTCCTATGGCAAAGAAGTATTGCTATCTCTTCTCCGAGGGTAACGCTAACATGCGTGAGATCCTTGGCGGTAAGGGTGCAAACCTCGCAGAGATGACCAATATTGGTCTTCCTGTTCCCCAGGGCTTCACTATTTCTACTGAAGCCTGCACACAGTACTATGAGGACGGCCGTCAGATCAATGATGAGATCATGGCTGAAATCATGGAGTACATCGTAAAGATGGAAGGCGTAACCGGCAAGAAGTTCGGCGATCTCGAGAATCCCCTTCTCGTTTCCGTTCGTTCCGGCGCACGCGCATCCATGCCCGGTATGATGGATACCATTCTTAACCTCGGTCTTAACGAAGAGGTTGTTGAGGTTATGGCAAAGAAGTCCGGCAACGCTCGTTGGGCATACGACTGCTACAGAAGATTTATCCAGATGTACTCCGACGTTGTTATGGAAGTCGGAAAGAAGTACTTCGAGGAGCTCATCGACAAGATGAAGGAAGAAAAGGGTGTTACTCAGGACGTTGACCTCACAGCTGACGACCTCAAGACACTCGCTGAACAGTTCA
>JAZQTY010000088.1:0-2119 GCA_045631025.1 Eubacteriales bacterium | reverse complement strand
TTGGCGGAAAGATAGCGCGCACGGAATGTCAGATGGCGGTGATGTTCGTTGACGACAGAATAGCGCACAACGTACATCCAACGGAGGGTATTTCCGCGCTCTTGAATGCCGGAGTGGACGTTATCTGCGACAGATATTATTACTCAACTCTTGCATATCAAGGACAGTCCACGGATTACGCTTGGGTTAAATCTATGAATCTCGATTGCCCCGAAATACAAAAGCCCGATCTGTGCATTTATATAGATCTCTTACCCGTTCAGAGCCTTGAGCGAATATCCAAAGGCAGAGATTCGGTTGAAATATACGAAAATTTAGACACTCTTACTAAAGTACGCGAGCAATTTTTGTCTGTTATTTCCGATTTAAGCTCAACCGATAATATACGTATTATAGACGGATACAGAACGGTTGAAGCTATATTCGCAGATATATTAAATGCGGTTGACTCCATCAGCTGACACAATATAGCAATATTTGTCTTGATATTGCATTATTTTGACTTGAAATAACGCAAGTTTTAGCCTATAATTAAAGTGATATATAACGCACGGCGTTAAATATAAATTTGGAGGATTTTAAAAATGGCATTACCGGTAGCAGTGCAGGCGTATACTGTACGAAATGAAATGGCAGAAAATTTCCGCGGAACGCTTGAAACTATAAAGGCGTTTGGATATGAGGGCGTAGAGTTCGCAGGACTCCACGGCAACAAGCCCGAGGACGTAAAGAAAATGTGCGAGGAGATCGGTCTCGTTCCCCTTTCCGCTCACGTTCCTTACGTTGACATGGTTGCAAACATGGACATTCTCGCAGACTACAAAACCATTGGCTGTAAGTTCGTCGTCGTTCCCTATCTTAAGGAGGAGCATCGCCCCGGAACCGATGCATTTGCAGAGGTAATTGAAAATATCAAGAAGATAGGCGCTAAAGCAAACGAGCTCGGTCTTACTCTTCTTTACCACAACCACGATTTCGAGTTCATTAAGCTCGACGGTAAATACGCTCTCGACGTTCTTTACGAGGAAGTCAGCGCAGACCTTCTCCAGACAGAGCTTGACACCTGCTGGGTAAACGTCGGCGGCGAGGTTCCCGCAGATTACATCAGAAAGTACGCAGGCAGATGTCCCGTCGTTCACCTTAAGGACTTCTACGGTGAAAAGTCCGAGGATATGTACGAGCTTATCGGACTTGAAAATAAGGTTCCCGCCCGTCCCGGAAACTTCGAATTCAGACCTGTCGGAAGCGGCGTTCAGAACTTCCCCGAAATACTCAAGGCAGCAGAGGAATCCGGCGCTACTTGGGTAGTAGTTGAGCAGGATAAGCCCACCATGGGACTTAACCCCATCGAATCCATAAAGAAGAGCCGTGAATATCTCAAAACTCTCGGCTATTGATAAAAAATAAATTTTAGGAGGACACAAAAAATGGCAGACAAATCTATGGACGGTCTTAATACGTTTACAGACCAGAGCGGTGACGCCGCTATCGACACGTCAAAGAAGATTCGCGTAGCTATCATCGGTTGCGGTTGGATCGCAGATTCTCACGCAAAGGCATTTCTCAACCAGCCTGACGTTGAGATAGTTGCAGGAGCTGACCTCGTTCCCGGCAAGGCAGCTGCATTTATGGAAAAGCACGGAATTGAGGGAGCAAAGACCGATTACGCATCTCACAAGGAGCTTATCGACGACAAATCCTTGAACCTTGATGCAGTTTCCATCTGTACTTACAACCGTCAGCACGCAGAGCCCGCTATTTACGCGCTCAAGAACGGACTCCACGTTCTTCTTGAGAAGCCCTTTACGGTAACTCTCGACGAGGCTGTTGAGGTTATGAAGGCTGAAAAGGAAAGCGGCAAGATCCTTTCTATCGGCTTCCAGCCCAGAATGGACGCTAACATGAAGCAGATCAAGAAAATCGTTGAGTCAGGCGCTCTCGGTGACATCTACTACATTCAGACCGGTGGCGGACGCCGCCGCGGAATTCCCACGCCTCACGGTACTACCTTTATCGAGGAAAGCACCGCAGGTATCGGAGCTCTCGGTGACATCGGGTGCTACTCTCTCGATATGGTTCTTAACGCTATAAGTCGGATCGTAGCCATGTCGTTCTGTGA
>JAZQTY010000087.1:0-5823 GCA_045631025.1 Eubacteriales bacterium | reverse complement strand
CATGGCTACGATCCGACTTATTACAGCTTCGAGAGGCGGGTATAACTAAACCTGTACTTATTTTAGGCTATACACCAACGAATTGCGCTTGCTTATTGGCAAAGAATAACATATCACAGTGCATTTATTCTTACGATTATGCGATGGAATTAGCAGAGTTTGCAGCCACTTCCAACGTTAGTGTAAAGGTACACGTAAAAATAGATACGGGAATGGGTAGAATCGGCTTTAACTGCGTTGACGGTATTGATGACACGGTTGATGAAATTTTAAAGATCAGTAATCTTGGTGTACTTGAATACGAGGGAATTTTCACTCATTTTGCCGTTGCAGATATGGGGAACTCGGGAAAAAGCTTTACAGAGGCGCAACACGAGAGATTTATAAGAGTAACTGACGAATTAAAGAAAAATGGAATTAACTTTAGATATAAGCACTGTGCTAACAGCGCTGCAACCATTGATTATCCGCAGTTTGGTATGAATATGGCTCGGTTCGGCATCGCCCTCTATGGTCTTAAGCCGTCGGATGATTTAATAAACGCGTCTTTGATTAAGCCCGTAATGTCGCTTAAATCAGTTATCTCGCACGTGAAATTTATAGAGGCAGGATCAACCGTTAGTTACGGATGCGAGTTCGTCGCTGACAAGCGTACTAAAGTCGCAACCGTACCGATAGGGTACGCAGACGGATTTTGGCGCACAAACAAAAAAATGTCGCTCACTCTAAACGGTATTAAAGTGCCGATTATTGGAAGAATATGCATGGATCAGCTTATGCTTGACGTAAGTGGCTTGGAAAACGTGCGCGTCGGGGATGAGGTCACAGTTTTCGGATATGGTGAAGGAGTAAACACCGCCGACGATTTTGCTGCTGTAAATAATACCATAAATTATGAGATTGTTTGCGCAGTCGGAAAGCGAGTGCCGAGAGTATTCATTGAAAACGGCGAGGTTGTCGGAGTACACTTGGGACTTCTTGATACCTTTATAAATTAAATAAAAAACACCGCTTCGGCACGTAAGAACCGAAGCGGTGTTTTTACTGTTTTTTGCTATTCTGTAAAAATATCTAATTGATTAGTATTTTGATTGACTTTTTGTGAGTGTGGCGGATTGTACGTAAGTCCCAAATGTTCGTATGCAAGACGGGTTACACAACGACCTCGGGGAGTACGGCTCATATATCCAATTTGAAGAAGATACGGCTCGTATACGTCCTCGAGAGTAATAGCCTCCTCGCCCACGGTTGCGGCGAGCGTGTCAAGGCCAACCGGACCGCCATCGTAGAACTTAATAATCGTTTCAAGCATTTTTCTGTCGGTGTTATCAAGTCCAAGCTGGTCTATCTCAAGCTTCTGCAAAGCATAATTCGCAATACCGCTGTCAATTCGAGACGAGCCGCGAACCTGCGCAAAATCACGGACGCGCTTCAAAAGTCTGTTGGCGATACGTGGAGTTCCGCGAGATCTTGATGCTATTTCATACGCTCCGTCGTCGGTTATGGGTAATCCGAGTATTCCCGCACTACGCTTGACGATAGTCGTAAGCTCCTCGGGTGAATATAGCTCAAGCTTTAGCATAACTCCAAAACGGTCACGCAGAGGAGTTGTGAGTTGACCTGCACGTGTCGTCGCACCGATAAGTGTAAACCTTGGCAAGTCAATTCGTATGCTTCTTGCCGCCGGTCCTTTACCTATAATTATATCCAATGCGTTATCTTCCATTGCGGGGTAAAGTATCTCCTCGACCGAGCGGGAAAGACGGTGAATTTCGTCAATAAAAAGCACGTCTCCCTCGGAAAGATTTGTGAGCAACGCAGCAAGATCCCCCTGCTTTTCAATCGCAGGTCCCGACGTAATGCGGATATTAACGCCCATTTCGTTTGCGATTATGTTGGAAAGCGTAGTCTTACCAAGACCGGGAGGGCCGTAAAGAAGCACGTGGTCAAGATTCTCGCCGCGCATTTTTGCAGCTTCTATGTATATCTTCAAGTTTTCCTTTACCTTCTCCTGACCTATATAATCATCGAGGGCTTTAGGACGCAGGGAAACGTCCGAATCGTTATCCTCGCCCAAAGACGCGGTACTCACTATTCTGTTTTCAAAATCGTATTCCTGTGAAAAATCCATACATTTTACCTCTAAAGCTTAATTTGGTTATCTCATCAGCTTTTTAAGCGCAAGCTTTATTATTTCATCAAGCTCAAGTGAGTTCAAATCCATGCCGCGTAATGCGTTAAGTGCTTCGCTCTTGGAATATCCAAGGACTGTCAACGCATCCTGGGCATCTGACATTTTTGAACCGGACGTTATATTTGCGGTAGAAGCGGTTTCATCATCCGAATCATCAATTACCGTATTTTTAAGCTTATCCTTAAGCTCAAGAATAATCCTTGCTGCGGTTTTAGGTCCGATTCCGTTTGACTGCGCGATAGCCTTTTTATCGTCTGTACATATCGCTATGGCAAGCTTTGCGGGAGAGAGCTGGGAGAGTATTGATATTGCAGCTTTGGGACCTACGCCCGAGACGGTAATCAGCATTTTGAAGGCTGCAAGCTCCTCTTGCGAGATAAATCCGAACAACTCAACGTCATCCTCTCGAACTGCCATATAACTGTATAATTTTACAGTTGGCGCTTCCGTCACGCTTCTGTGGGGAGGCATATTGGAATATGTGTTTTGTGAAATAGTCATTTTGTATCCGACACCGCCCGCATCAATAACCGCAAAAGCAGGCTCAAGTGCCGCAAGCTTTCCGCTTATATAATAAAACATTAGTTTTCTCCGTTTTCTTCTTTATTTTCTTGAGGGTTGTTTGGTGCTTCCTCGACTTCTTCAACGTCAGATTCTAACAAGTTTTCCTCATCAAAATCCTCCAAAACCCACGGCGTATCACTTATCTTTACTTGCTTGTTAGCGAAAAGCGTCCTCTTGAGAACAAAATCCGTACAACACAGCAAGGCAAAAACACATATACCCATTATTGAAAGAACAGCACCAACCACGTATATTTTGGGCATATACCTGAATTCAACGCTATGCTCGCCAATTTCTTCAATATCAAAGGCTATAAGCGCATCAAGCGTTTGATAGGTTTCTACTTTCCTTCCGTCAACGTATACGTTCCATCCCTCGTCGTACGCAATGGTAGAAAGTATCATAGTGTTTGTCTTATCGGTTTTTATCGTTCCCGTAAGACGGTCTTCTTTATAATTCTCGTCGATTACAAACTGTGGATTATCAAGAAGATCTGCAAAGCTTTCTTCAAAAACGGCGCGGTCAAGATACCAAATATAATCACAGGCGCCCTTTAGGATAAGTGAGTCTTCTTTGAATTCGATTTTTACGGTTACCGTTTCACCTTTTTCAAACCAACCAAGAGAGAAAATATGCTTTGTATTGCTTCCGAGATAATTTCCAAGACTTGAACCGTTCACGGAAAGCGTACAGTCCTTTGTCTTTTCCGGCGGCGTATAGAAGAAGTATTCTGCCGCAGTATCGGCAGTGAACGTATAGGTTACGGTAGCCTTTTCGGTTTCATTGAATGGCTCGTACGTAGTTCTGAAATAGTTTGATATTTTATCACAACCCATGTAAGAATCAGAATAATCATTTACGGGCTTGAATATATCGGGCGTATCCTTTACACCTTGCATTGCGCCAACCAAAGCGTTAAGCTTTTCAAAATACGTCGTATGGTCGTCAAAGCTGTACTCATTTACTTCGGGAGAAACCTCGTAGGCTATTGAAAGAGCATACGGATTTTGGTATACGTCATATTTTTCGCTTGAAAATACGTTTTCGATTTTATTGAAATAATTTACGAGTTTATCAGATTCCTTTGAATCGATTATATATTTTATACCGAGCAGAGAATCGTTGACGGGCGTACCGCCGTTGTACTGCGAAAGATGTGATCTCGACGTATAACCCATATTTGACAAAAATTTAATAGTAGAGGCATTAAGCGTCGAAGTCGAGTTGGAAAGACCTCGAAGTCCCAGCGCCATATTGTCGTTATACTTTCTGTGCACCTTCTTTTCGGCACGGTAGAAGGAGTCGTCATATTCCTTTAATTCGTTTACTACGGGACGAAGATCACCGATAAAGTTATTGTATCCGCTATAGCTTGAATACACGACGTCGGAGTCAAACTGTACAACCATAGTAAGTGAGTTGCAAAACACCTCAATGCATATGAGCGCCGCAAGTATAGCAACAACACCTTCTCGCGTTTTGCGCTTTCTTGTTCGTATGATCAGACAAAGTATTGCAAACAGCGCAATAGTGATTGCCACCGTAAACCAAACCGTAAAAATAGGACTGATCTTTTCATTGGAAACGACGTATGTTTCAAAATCAAGCTTTTCGCTGACGCAAACGAAAAGCACTATAAACGCGCATATTGCGAGAATGAACTTTTCGTTTACACGTCTTAAATTTCCGAATCCCTTATATCCTACGATGAGCAAAACAAAGCAGAACATAAAGCTATAACGGTGATTAAGCCAGTTGGGATTTTGAAATCCGTGCCATACGAGGTCAAGCGGGGAGATAAAGCAAAGGACAAAGAACGCCAAAATCGCAAGAGTGGCTAATTTTTCTCTTGACTTGATATTCCTCGTCATAAAATAAACGGGAGCAAGAATAACGGATAGCATTCCGCAGTATACGAAAGGGAGTCCTTCCGGGCGAACGGTATCATAGCTTCCGGGAAGAAACTTCGTAAAGAAGTCCAACAAATCGAATTTTGCCTTAAGAGATACGTTAGGGGAAGAAAAATCATTCTTGCCAAAGCCTAACGAATAGTATGCCGCAAGTATGATAAACGCTGCGATAGCGGCAGCGAGCACGGCAAAAAACGAAAATCTCAAAAAAGACTTGAGGGCATGGCGCTTCTCATTGTGAGGATTACAAATATCCTTGTCGTGCGCGAGAAGATAATAAAAGAAATATACAAGGCAGTAAATACATATCATGTAACCGATATAGTAATTACTCATCATAGATATTGCCAATGAAATAACGAAAAGCTTATATTTGCGGTGCTTTATAAGCTGTTCGATTGAGTAAGTAACGATCGGCAACCAGAATATGGAGTCTATCCACATTATATTGTTCTGATGAACTACGGCAAATGAACAAAGGGCGTACATTACCGAAAAGGCAACTACCATTATTTTGTTTGGATTTGCCGAATGTTTGTGAAGATAAAAGCCAAAGCTTAAGCCGCACAGTCCCGTTTTAATAAGAATAATTGTTAGTAATGCTTCGAGTATTCTGCTTGCAGGAAAAAGTGCAACGAGATATGAAAGAGGACTTGCGAGATAATATGCGTACATTCCCATATACTCGCCGCCGAGCGCACGGAAAAACGTATATAAAAAGCTACCGTCACCGTAAATCGCATTACGCAGGGATTCAAAAAAATATACGTACTGTCCATTCAGATCGAGAACGAGAACGGAACCGTTCCCAAACGGATGTATACCCATAGAAAGATATACGAGGTACATTAGCACCAAAGGTACCAAAAAACAAAATCCAAGATATGCAGAAGGAGATAACGATATTTTATTTTGCAGATTTTTTAGCGCAGAAACGAATTTGCCGCGACCTTTTTGGGGGAAAAGATCAGATGAAGATTTATTCATTTTTGTCTCCTCCCACAATAAACCTTTTAGTTGCTTTTTCAAGCTTGATTCTATCAATAATCATGTCGTGCTCGCAGCCGAGACATACAATGCGCATCTCTCCGCCAACACGCAATATCTTAAATTGTTTATTCCCGCAGGGATGAGCCTTTTTGAGTTCAATTACGT
>JAZQTY010000086.1:0-9858 GCA_045631025.1 Eubacteriales bacterium | reverse complement strand
CCGAACATCTGTCTGAATGCAAGACGTCCGATACGGCCAAAGCCGTTAATAGCAACTTTAACTGACATGATAAAATATCCTCCGTTAAATATAAATTTTTACTGCTTTTTAAAAAACAGCGTTTATCAATTATATATTTTAACTCATTTTTTGTAAATATACAAGAGGTTTGACGAAATTTTATCAATTTTGTATGAATGCACTATTTTCGTCCAAAAAATTCCACATTATGGTCATATTACCCACAACTCAACCCCAAAAAAGCTCGCTCGGCTTTTCTCCCGAGCGAGCTTTTTTGTAATTACTGCTTCGCTTTATATTCTGCGAGTGCTCTGGCGAGCTGATCCGGGCACGAGGTGGGCTTAAAGCCGCAGCGTATTCCGGACAGGCGCTCTATTGCCTCGTCAACGCTCATACCTACGAGCAATCTTGACACGCCCTGCGTATTTCCCGCGCAGCCGCCAACTATCTTCACAGCCGCGATCTTAACGTCCTCTACCTCTATTTCCATTCGTCTTGAACAAACGCCGTTAGGCGTGTAGCTTATCTTTTCCATATCGTTATCCTCATTTATGTTTTATTTCGTAAAGTCCGAGCGGAGTATATCTCGGATATTCCTCGTTGATATACAACGCCATTGAATATGCTCCCGCATCCGAAAAATCTATTGAAAAATAATATAAATTCTTTAGTTCATCGTACGGTACGGGTTGAGTTCCTACGGATACGACTCGACCGCCGAGCTCGTTTGCGGCAAGCAAAATATTCGTTAAAACGTCATTGGTCTCGTCGATGAGTGAAAACTCAAATCTTTGAAGCCCTCTAAAATCCTCGCAAGTCGAAACTCCCCTGCTGACAAGTGCAAAGGTTATGCTTTCCGCACCGTCGTCCGTTTCGCAGAAAGAAACGTCGCATATCTTCAGCTCGTATCTGTCCATCATAGAGTAAAAGGAATATAGCTTTCCTTCCCTGCCGTTCTCGATAGGAAGTATACAAAACTCGCACACGTTATCAAAAACCGCCTCACAAGCCTCGGAAAAGCTACCGACGTACATGGCCCTTGCGCCCTTTTTGCGGGCAGCAAAGGTCAAAAACGCATCGTCACTTCTTAAATTTTTCACGTATGCTATTTTATCGTGTGCGTCAGCTGTCGCGCCATCTCCGCACGAAAAAAGATTCTTTGCGCGAAGTGACTCGGAAAGTCTGTGCTCAAGGCACACCGCGCGACAAACGCGTGCTCTGTCGCTTGCATCGGAAGCCGGGCATAGCTCAACGAAGGCAGAATAGACGCCGTCTGCTCCGCTCTGGGCGTACTCATCCGCAAGTCTTTTGGCGAGCATATCCACGGATACGCGCATCTGCCTTTGGGTATACTCACGTCTTTTCGTGAGAGCGTCGACGTTTTCGCCTATTATTCCAATCTGCTTTTTGCTTTTTTCCATAGGCCGCGTCAAAGCTTCATGAGGATGTCAAAGCTGTCCTTCATAAACTCCTGCATTTCCTCTGCTGAAAACTTCTTCTGTGAAAGCAAAGAAAGCTTATACAGATAAGACGCCGTCTGCTTCGCCTTTTCAGGATCAACCTCTGCAGTTTCGCAAAGCTTTGCATACATAGGAGACGCGGTATTAAGAACGAACGTACTCTCGCTCATTCCCGACACGTCACCCATACTGTACATTCTCATCATTTCTTCCATTCTTCTCGACTGCTCCGAAACGTTGAGAATAGCAGGAATGCTCTCGTCCTTAAGCTTATCAAATTTAAGAGTTACCTTGTCGTTGAGAACCTCGGAGAATACCGTCTTAAGTGCTTCGTTCTCCACCGTCTCGCCCTCACCCTTTATAACGTCCGCAACGTCCGAGTCAACACGGACGAACTTAACGTTTTCCATATACTGCTCAAGCATAGTGGCGAACTGCGTATCTATCGGATGCTCAAAAAGCGCGATCTCAATTCCCTCTGCCTCAAACATGGATATATACTGCGCCTGGAGCGCCTTGTCGGTAGCATAGTAAACCGTATTCTCGTGTTTTTCCTTTGCCGCCTCGAGATACTCGTCAAAGCTCTTCGACTCTCCGTTTGTAAGCGTAAGGAGAAGCGCCTTTTTAGTTCTGTCGTAGAACTTCTTGTCGCGCATGCAAGCGTACTTTATAAACGGGCTTATATCCGTCCATATCTTTGCGTATTCTTCTCTTTCATTATTGCAAAGAGAGGTAAGCTTATCCGCCACCTTCTTAACGATATGCGCTGATACCTTCGACACGTACGTGTTAGTCTGAAGGTAGCTTCTCGATACGTTAAGAGGAAGTTCGGGACAGTCAAGCACTCCCTTGAGCATAAGCAAATACTCGGGGATCACTTCCTTTATGTTATCAGCAACGTATACCTGATTATAGTAAAGCTTTACCTGTCCCTCTATAGTTTCGTACTCGTTAGCAAGCTTGGGGAAATAAAGTATTCCCTTGAAATTGAGGGGGTAGTCCGCATTGATATGAATATGGAAAAGCGGCTCGCGATAGTCGCTAAACACCTTTCTGTAAAAGTCGGAATACTCCTCGTCGGTGCAATCCGAAGGTGTTTTTTGCCACAGGGGGAGTTTTTCGTTGACGGGCTCTGCCGCCTTTTCTTCCTCTCCCTCCTTTACCTCTGCCGAAGCATCAATAAGGTATATGTCCTCGGGCATAAATGCGCAGTACTTTTCAAGCATAGCGCGGATCTTGGAAACGGAAAGATATTCCCTCTCGTCCTCTGCGATATGCATAACAACCGCCGTACCGTGCTCCGTCTTATCTGCCGTTTCCATCTCGTACTCGCCGTTTTCGTTGCATATCCAACGAACGGCGTCGGTGCCCGTGTACGACTTGGTAATCACCTCAACCTTATCACTCACCATAAAGGCAGAGTAAAAGCCCAATCCGAAATGCCCAATTATACCGTTCTTGGAATCGGACTCGTTTTCGTACTTTTCGATAAATTCAACGGCTCCGGAAAGAGCTATGTTGCAGATGTACTTCGTAAGCTCCTCCTCCGTCATACCTATTCCGTTATCCTCGACGGTAAGCGTTCCTGCCTCCGAATCAACCGAAACCGTTATGCGGTAGCTCTCGTCTGACGTCTCTCGAACGCCCAAGGACTCAAGTCTGCGAAGCTTGGTTATCGCATCCGTCGCGTTTGAAACTATCTCTCGAAGGAATATATCCTTCTCGGAATAAAGCCACTTCTTTATTATCGGGAATATATGCTCCCTGTCAACGGATATTCCGCCGTTCTTACGATTGTTCTCCATTATCGTTATTCTCCTTTTCGCTGTTGCGGTTATTATTCTTTTTTTTCTTTTCCTTCTTCTTTTTGAAAAGCTTATGCTCAACCTTGTAGTACAGCTTTCTTACAAGAGGAACGTGAACCTTATGCGGATCAACAACGTCGTCCTTATGGTAATACTCCGCCGTTTCTATCGGCTTTCCCTTTACCTGCAAACGGGTTTCTATCAATTCCTTAACGATGGTAATAAACACCGCGAATACCGGAACTCCTATTATCATTCCGATAATTCCGAAATATTCGCCCATTATGATTATAGCTATAATTACGCTGAGCGAGCTGATTCCCGTTTTCTCGCCGAGTATCTTCGGAGATATGATGTTACCCTCGATCTGCTGAACTACTATAATAAGGACGAGGAACAAAATAGCCTTCTTGGGATCAACTATGAATATAATAAGGAACGACGGTATAGCTCCTATGATCGGTCCGAAGATCGGAATAATATCCGTAACTCCGATAATCGCGGAAATAAGGAACGGATACGGCATCTTAAATATAGTCATAAGTGCCAGCATTATAAACATAACGCACAGCGAGCCAAGCACCTTTCCTACGAAATAGCCAAGGACGGTTTTATGAGTTATGCTCGCGTACTTGCAAGCTCTGTCCATATACTCGTCGGAAAGCACTGCATTGCCGAATTTTCTCGCCTGTGCGAGCAATCTTTCCTTTGAAACAAGCATATATACGGCGATAAATATACCCAAAACCGTATTGGCAACACCGGTAAACATTCCCGATGCATAATGAATAACCGTTTCCTTTATGAAGTCAAACACACTGCCGGAGACCTTTAGGAAATCGCGGATCGCCGAATTTATGTCCTCCTTGCTTACGTATTCATTGTCACTCGGAGCAATCTTTTGAACGAACTCGTTTATAAGATTTGCCGTTTTCGCCATGTGATCGTCGTAATTTTCAATGAAGTCCTTTGCGCCGTCTATAAGCGAAGGAATAAACATCCACAACAGTATTGCAAAGAACGCAGCCGCAACAAAAAGCGTACAAGTAATTGACAGCGCTCTGCGCAACCCCTTTTTCCTTATTTTCAAAAAGACCTTAAACTCAAAAAAGCGAAGCACAGGATTGAGAAAATACGCAAGTCCCGCGCCTATTATTATCGGCGTAAGCACACCGATAACCGACGAAAAGAAGCCGGAGATCGAATCGACGTTGACGATCATGTAAAACAGTGCGAAAGCTACAACTCCAACTACAAGTGCGACCGTCAGACCTTTCCTTTTATTTTCAAAAAATTTCATACAAATCCAAAACCTCCACTCATGCTCATACGCGGCAAAAAAATACGCCGCTTACATATTATATTATTTTACATTTTTTTGGGCTTCAAGTCAATAGTATTTTTCTTTTTTTACATAATAATTACATTTTTATAATCATTCTATTGAAAAAAATCAAAAAATGTGGTATATTATTCTAAACTTGAGTTAGGAGATTCGATATGAAAGAAGTAACACGCAAGGCGTTTGCTAAAATAAATCTTCATCTTAACGTCACGGGCATTCGACCTGACGGCTTTCACAGCGTTAATACGGTCATGCAGAGCGTTTCTCTTTATGACGAGGTTTTTATAAGGCTGACTGACACGGAGGGCTTTACACTCACCTGCAACGTTGAGGGTGTTCCGCTTGATGAAAAAAATCTTGCTTCTCGCGCATTTATTCTATATAAAGCCGCTACGGGTATGCCGCTCGGTGCGCATATTTCAATAAAAAAGAATATCCCCATGGCAGCAGGTCTTGCCGGCGGCAGCGCAGACGCAGCCGCAACGCTTCTTGCGCTCAACGACCTTTGCGGACACCCGCTATCCGTTTCCGAGCTTTGCGAAATAGGCTCGCGCCTCGGCTCTGACGTTCCGTTTTGCATCGTAGGCGGTGCGGCGTTTGCCGACGGCAAGGGAGACTCGCTTCACCCCTTTCCCACGATGCCCGATTGCACGCTCGTAATCGCTTGCGGAGGCGAGGGCGTATCAACGCCTTGGGCATATCGCACGCTTGACGAGGTCTATAACGGATTTTCTTCTGCCGAGGACCATCCTCCCGTCGATATCGCTGCCTTGAAGCTGGCGGCTGACGGCAAGGATATCGTGGCGGTTGCAAAAAATCTTTACAATATTTTTGAAGAGCCGATTTTGTCCGTCCGTCCCGTAGCCGCAAGGCTTAAGAGCATTATGCTTGACTGCGGCGCTCTCGGCGCTATGATGAGCGGAAGCGGTCCGTCGGTATTTGGCATTTTCACGAGCGAGGACGCAGCAAGACTCGCCCGCGAAAGAATCGAGACGCTCGGCGTAACACCTCACGTTTGCAAGCCGGTAAACTAATATGACGGAGCGCTTATTCGAGGGCGCTCCTCTATTTTTTAAATTATACTTGACAAAACGGCAACGGTATGGTATAATACTACAAAATACATAATGATTTTGAATAGGAGAACTGCACTCGTGGGCAACGGCGATAGTGACGGGAACTGTCGAAGTACCTTGAACGCAATCGAATAATTTTCTTTAACGCATAACTTTGGAGGTCATTCCGGGCTATGCTTTTTTGCGTTGTTGCGCCTCTTTTCAAAATTCTTATCGTTTATCCGTTTTTACGGAAATACATTTTCTTTATTTAGGAGTTTATAAAAATGCCTGACGGTAGTTTATGGATGATTATTACTATGGTCATCTGCCTTATCTTTTCCGCTTTCTTCTCTGCAAGTGAAACAGCCTTTACCTCGTTTAACAAAACGAGAATGAGGACAAAAGCCGAGGAGGGTAACAAAAGAGCCGAGCGTGTACTTAAAATGAGCGAAAGCTACGACAAGCTGCTCTCAACCATACTCGTTGGTAACAACATAGTAAACATTCTTCTGTCATCAGTTGCGACGGTTTGGTTTATCGCACTTTTGGTAAATACAAGGGTATCGGGATATGCTTCCGCAATATCAACAGCCGTAATAACGATAATAGTTCTTATATTCGGTGAAATCACCCCCAAAAGCCTTGCAAAGGATCATCCTGAAGGATTTGCAATCGCAGTTTCGGGCTTTCTCAAAGCCATCGTCGTAATTCTCACCCCCATAAATTTCATATTTATGCTTTGGAAAAAGCTCGTCACCAAGATCTTCAAGCCCTCCGAGGAGGAGGCAGTCACCGAGGGTGAGGTGCTTACGCTTATCGACGAGGCTCACGAGGACGGCAGCATCGACGAATACAACAAGGAGCTTATCGAAAACATATTTGAATTTGACGACCTCACCGCAGGTGAGATAGCTACCCACCGCACGGAGATCACCATGCTGAAGATGGACGACTCCGAGGAGGAATGGAACGAGGTTATCAACAATAATCGCTTCACTCGCTTCCCTGTTTGCGGAGAGAGCGTTGACGACATCGTAGGTATTCTTGACGCTCGCGCTTACTTTAGACTTGAGGACAAGAGCCGTGAAAACGTAGTTGCAGGTGCTATGACTCCCGCTTATCTCGTACCCGAAACGGTAAAGGCTGACGTGCTTTTCAGAAACATGAAGGCAAAACGTGAATTCTTTGCAATCGTTCTTGACGAATACGGCGGAGTACGCGGTATCGTTACGCTCACGGATATTATCGAGTGCCTCGTCGGTGAAATAACGGAATCCGACGACGAGGAGGAGTCAGAGGAGCTTATCTCTGTGCTTGAGGAAAACAAGTGGCAGATAAACGGTACGACTCCCATGGGAGACGTCGAGGAAGCGCTTGGCGTTGACCTTGCAGACGAGGATTCAGAAACCTTTGGCGGATACGTTCTCGGTATTTACGGATCTATCCCGGAGGACGGAGCTTCGTTTGAGCTTTCGACCGAGGTCCTTGATATCTTTATCGAGTCTATAAAGGACCATAAGATTGAAAAAGCAATAGTTTCTCTTAAGGTTGCTGACGAAGAAGAAGCCGTTGAAGAAAAAGAATAACAACGTGGGTGTGATTATCAAAATATCACACCCATTTTCGTTATATAAATTTACAAATTACTGTTGAAAAGAAAAAGAATATGTGGTATACTGTTTGGGTACACTATTGAAAGGATCAACTACACGATGTTCGTATTAAAGCTTATTAAAAAATGGCTGGCTCACACCTGCGTTTATTTTACCGTAGTAACGCTTATTTACATGATAATCCAAGCGATTGTCAACGTAAACGACGAAGCGCTTTTGCTTGACGCAGGAAGAACAGCTCTCTTTTTCCTGTTTTCTCTGTTAATTGCCTTGGCTAACACGGTATTCAGCATAGACAAGCTTATAACGGCGCTCAAGGTAGCTATACACTTCGTTCTCGTAATGTTCGCGTTTTACGCTTGCCTCTTGCTCCCTCTTTCAATGCCCGCTTCAAGTATTTTCGTAGGACTTGCATTGGGCACGGTCGTATACGCCGTCATTATGGGGCTCGTTGCCGTATTCCGTTCGAGATTTAAGAAAATTTCGGAAAGCTCGGAAAAGTACGAAAAAAGGTTTAATAAGAAAACGAAATAAAGCCGTCGTTGATCCCATAAAAGCTTGGGGGATCATCGAATATGAAAAGCTCAATAAGAAAGCTATCGATTACAGTCACGCTTTGTGTTGCTATATCGCTCGTTTCCTGCATGGACACGTCGTATGCGCCACAAGGCACGTCGGATACCGATACGGATGCATGCGCGCCTCCCGTACTCGCTGATAAATCCGAGGACTATATCGGTAGCTTTATTTTTTTTGGAGAATCTACCACCTATCACATGAAAAGTCGCGGTGTGTTGTCCGGTGGCAAGGACACAACGCAAATATGGGCACCAAAAAGCGGCACCGTAAATCTTGACGCTACCACGAAATCTATCAAAATAGTATTTCCCGACACAAACGAAGAAATATCCCTTTCAGAGGCGGCAAGCAGAACGTGTCCTGCGAGGATAATGCTTACCTTTGGGCTAAACGGAGCGACATACAAGATAAAGAAGGGTGAGGAATATTTCCGCACCTGCTATAAGCTTCTTATAAGCACTATCCGCGAGTCAAGTCCAAGCACGAAAATATATCTGCAATCCTGCTTTCCTATTTCCGAGTCAATGGATATGAGCGCGTATACCGTCGACGCCCAAGCTCTAAATGCCTATATCGACGTTATAAATACGTGGACGGCGCGACTTGCCGCCGACGAGGGCTTATACTACGTTAACAGCGCAAGCTGCCTTAAGGACTCTCGCGGATTTCTTATGCGCGAGTACGATTCGGGCGACGGATACCACCTAACTGCCGCCGCATATCAAAAAATTCTTGAATATATAAATCTTAATCGCCCTACGGAGGACTCCCAATGAAAAATTTTTCAGCAATCGCTATTTCTCTTTTCTTATTCGTTTTTCTTACTTCATGCGCGAAAGTCGGATTTACCGACTCGGCAGAATGTGAACGGCTCGGTGAGCTTATTGTATCCGCCGTAAACGACGGCCAGGAATATATATTGCACGACGACGCGCATCTTTCTTTGTTTTTTGACGACGAATACGACGACTGCTTCGTGGCATACTCCGCAAACACTTCGGATATTAGTGAGTTTGGTATATTTCACTCGCCTAACGAAAAAGCCGCCGATGAGCTTTATGACGAGGTACGGGATTACGTGAGCGATATGCAAGAGGAAGAACGCGCCTTTATTTCAAGCTACGCGCCCGACGAGCTTTCAAAGCTTGACGCGGCAAGAGTAAAAAGGTTCGGGAATTACGTCGTTTATACCGTTCTCCCAAAGGATACGGCAAACGAGGTGTTTGGCGAAGTTGAAAAATATTTGAGTAAATAAACTTACAGGACGGCTTCGTGAAGCCGTCCTGCTTTTGTTTTATTCTGTTTTAACTGCGATTCCAATTGTAGCTACAATATGTATTTGTGAGATACTTTGCAGAAACAGATTTGTTGGAAAGAAAGCTGCTCGAAATTGTTGTATCATTAACAGTCCAACCGTTGGGATTTTCAAACGTCACGCTCGTAAGTCTGGTGCAATACCTGAACGCATAAGAGCCAATGCTCGTGACACCGCTGCCAATCGTCACGCTCGTAAGGCTATCGCAATTAGAGAAAGCATAATCACCGATATTCGTGACACTATCAGGAATAGTTATACTCGTAAGGCTGTAGCATTGACAGAACGCATAGCTGTCAATGCTCGTAACACCGTTACCAAGCGTCAGGTTCGTAATGCCGGTGCAGTTGAAGAACGCTTGATAGCCAATGCTCGTCACGCTATCGGAAATAGTTACACTCGTAAGGCTTTCGCAATTACAGAACGCAAGCTCACCAATGCTCGTCACACTATCGGGAATAGCTACACTCGTAAGGCTTTCGCAATTACAGAACGCAAGCTCGCCGATCTTCGTGACTCCATTGCTTATCGCCACGCTCGTAAGACTGTCGCAATAGTAGAACGCAAGATCGTATAACTCATACGTTTCACCGTTATAATCCCTCGGCAACGTAAGTGCGGTATCGGTGCCTGCATATCCAAGCAGATAATTTACACCGTCA
>JAZQTY010000085.1:0-3223 GCA_045631025.1 Eubacteriales bacterium | reverse complement strand
CCGCATTGTTTTCAACGAGAAGCACCATGCACTGCTTTTTCATGTTTTCCTCCTTTACGGCTTTGAAATAGTATCGTGAACAGTTCCGCCGCTGGGGATCATAGGAAGAACCTTTTCCTCACGGTCGATAACGCATTCTATCCATACAGGTCCGTCTGCCTTAAGAGCCTCAGCCATTGCCGCCTCAAACTCAGCAGGATTCGTACAGCGATAGCCCTTGGCACCAAACGCCTCGGCAACCTTGATATAATCGGTCTTTCTCTCAGGCTCGCTGGAAGAAAATCTTCGATCGTAGAAGGACGCCTGCCACTGTCTTACCATTCCGAGCACCGCGTTATTAAGAATAACGGTGATAACGGGAAGCTTATAGCTTACTGCCGTACAAAGCTCATTGAGATTCATGTGCAACGAGCCGTCACTCGTATAGTGAATAACGGGAACCTCCGGATGCGCCTTCTTTGCGCCGATGGCAGCTCCGTAACCGTAACCCATCGTGCCAAGTCCGCCGCTCGTTAAGAAGTTCATGGGGCGAACGTGCTTGGTATATTGAGCCGCCCACATCTGATGCTGACCAACGTCGGTAACGTAAATAGCCTCCTCGCCCGCCTTGTCGCAGGTTGCTCTTATTATTTGGTGAGGCTTAAGCTCGGTATCGGAATTCTCTGCGACGTAATCGTCAAGACGCCATTTACCTATCTGCGCCGTCCATTCGGGGTGCGTCGTAGTCTTTACGTGCTTAAGAAGCTCCGTAAGTACCACCTTTACGTCACCTACGACGCTGTAATCAACGGGAACGTTCTTGCCTATCTCGCCGGGGTCAATATCAATATGAACTATCTTTGCGTTATGTCCGAATTTTTGCGTATTAAGTGCAACTCTGTCACTAAAGCGAGTACCTATCGCGATCATAAGGTCTGCTCGGTTAGCCGCGCAGTTTGCGGAATAGAAGCCGTGCATTCCTATAAGTCCGAGGTTATTCTTCTCGCCGTGTCCGAGCACGCCCGCCGCCATAAGCGAATACGCCGCAGGAATATCTGCCTTCATTATCAGCTCGCGGAGCTCTTCTGCCGCTCCCGAAATACGAACGCCGCCTCCAAAGTAGATAAACGGACGCTCCGCCTTATTTATCAGATCCGCGATCTCCGCTATATTTCCGTCAACGGTTGTTTCTGCCGTTATTTCTTCAGCCACCTGGGGTGTGTAGGTAGTTTTGTTAGCCGTCACGTCCTTCGGAATATCCACGAGCACGGGGCCCGGTCTGCCGCTTGCCGCAATCTTGAACGCCGCGCGCAGGGTATCTGCCAGATCCTCTACCCTTCTTACAACGAAGTTATGCTTGGTAATAGGCATCGTAATTCCCGCTATGTAGACCTCCTGGAAGCTGTCGCATCCGATAAGAGGCGTGGGAACGTTACCGGTAATTGCAACCATAGGAACGCTATCCATATAAGCCGTAGCAATACCCGTCACCAAATTGGTAGCACCGGGGCCGCTCGTAGCGATAACGACGCCCGTCTTACCTGTTGATCTTGCGTATCCGTCAGCCGCATGCGCCGCACCCTGCTCGTGAGCAGTCAGCACGTGACATATTTTGTCGCTGTTCTTGTAAAGCGCGTCGTAAATATTCAAAACCGAACCGCCCGGATAACCGAACACGGTATCAACGCCCTGCTCAAGTAAAACCTTTACAAGAATTTCAGAACCGTTTAAAATCATCTTCTTCTCCTTAATTCTTTATTTTCATCTGTTTTCAGCAGTTATCAAAAAAGACCCTTATCTCTTATATTTCAAGAGACAAAGGTCTGAAAACTCTCTGCGGTACCACTCTTACTTGCAATAAATGCCACTCTGTCCTCACCAATTAGTAAGGCTGTTCATGATAACGGGAACATTCCGTCCGCACCTACACAGCAACAAGACCTTGCCTTCAAGCGGAAGCTCGGGGATGAGATTCATAAGCTCGCATTATCGGCTCGCATCACCCGCCGACTTTCTGGAAATGCACTGCAAACTACTGCTTCCCTTCAAAGCGCTACATTATAATAAAAACTTATTGCGGATATTTTATCACAAAAACCGCTTTTTGTCAAGAGAAATGCGAAATCTTTTGCATTTTGATATATTTTGTACAATATTTGTTTCAACAACGATTTTTTTTAAAGCACGATAACAAAATAATAACAAAATAACAGTTAGATTTCGGCAATAACCTCGACCTCAACGAGAACGTTTTTAGGGAGCTGCTTTGCAGCAACGCAGCTTCTTGCGGGCTTTGATACGAAATATTTACCGTAGATCTCGTTAAAAGCCGCAAAATCGTTCATATCCGCAAGGAAGCAAACCGTCTTTACAGCCTTATCCACGGACGTTCCCGCCGCTTCAAGAACGGCGCAAAGATTCTTGCAGACCTGCTCCGTCTGTTCCTCAATAGTTTTAGCCTCGACCGCGCCGCTTGCGGGGTTTATCGCTATCTGACCGGAGGTAAAAACGAAGCCCCCTGCCTTTACTGCCTGTGAATAAGGTCCGATTGCATCGGGCGCGTTTTTAGTATATACCTTTTCCATAATATTTCTCCTTTCGTTTTGCCGTCTGAATTACTGAACGAGTCTGAAGCCTGCCGACTCAAGCGCCGCAGTTATATTATCAATATGCTCGTAATTTCTCGTTTCAAGAACTATTCTTAAATAGCAGCCGTTAATATCCATTTTCTCGCTTGCGCGCTCGTGGTGTACGGAAATAACGTTTCCGCCAAGGCCTGCGATTATAGAGGAAACCTGCTGAAGCTGTCCGGGCTTA
Organism: Eubacteriales bacterium; assembly: GCA_045631025.1. Classification (GTDB taxonomy): domain Bacteria; phylum Bacillota; class Clostridia; order Oscillospirales; family CAG-272; genus HGM12713. Next base: position 427 of record JAZQTY010000085.1, on the reverse strand, counting down.
TCCATAAGCTCAACGCAAAGATTGCAGGTTCTTCCGGACGTAAGAAGTCCTCTCTCTATAACTCTTGAAAGTATAGTAACGTCAATATTACCGCCCGAAACTACGCAAACCACGTTTTTGTTCTTTATAGGCAGCTTATTGAACATAACCGCCGCAACGGAAACTGCTCCGGCGCCCTCGGCTATCATCTTGTGCTGCTCAATAAGCGCGAGTATCGCGGAGGATATTTCTCCCTCGGTAACGGTAACTATATCATCAACATATTCGGATACGAGCTTGAAGGTATTTTCTCCCGGTTCCTTAACGGCTATACCGTCGGCAATGGTAGAAACGGACGAAAGTCTTTCTATTTTGCCATCCTTTACGGAATTATACATACTGGGAGCACCCGCAGCCTGAACTCAAGTCGGATCGTAGCCATGTCGTT
>JAZQTY010000084.1:0-1894 GCA_045631025.1 Eubacteriales bacterium | reverse complement strand
CGGCGTCGCTGGGTCAGGCTTTCGCCCATTGCCCAATATTCCCCACTGCTGCCTCCCGTAGGAGTCTGGACCGTTTCTCAGTTCCAATGTGGCCGTTCAACCTCTCAGTCCGGCTACCGATCGTCGGCTTGGTGAGCCGTTGCCTCACCAACTACCTAATCGGACGCGAGCCCATCTCTGTGCAATAAATCTTTGGTAACCTTATACATGCGTATTAGTCACTTTATGCGGTATTAGCGACAGTTTCCCGTCGTTATCCCCCACACAGAGGCAGGTTGCTCACGCGTTACTCACCCGTCCGCCACTAAATTATATTCGAGCAAGCTCTCCTATAACTCCGTTCGACTTGAATGTGTTATGCACGCCGCCAGCGTTCATCCTGAGCCAGGATCAAACTCTCTAAAAAATTCTATATCCTCACCCGAAGGTGACAATACCTTTTTCAGAGTTTCTCTGACTTTTTAAATACAAATTTGCTTGGTTTGTGTTTTCTTCTGGAATTTTCGAGTTTCTCACACTCAATACTTAAAGTATTGTTTCTTTGTGTTCATCTCTCGTCTTGTTGTTCAATTTTCAATGACCTACGCCGCAACCCCTCTCGGACTCGCGACCTTCCTATTATACCGCATACACTCGCTCTTGTCAATACCTTTTTAAAACTTTTTTCAAGCTTTTTTCAAGCTTTTTTCAGGCACTAACCCTCGCCGTCAGCGGCTTTGTTAGTATACCACTTACTTATAGTGCTTGTCAATACCTTTTTTAAAACTTTTTTGACTTTTTTCAAAAAAAGTATTTCTTTTGTTCGGAGCAAGTGATATAATATATTTTAGCCTGAATTTTATCAAATATTACATTATTTACAATTATTAGTAAAAAGGTATTCAAACTGTCCGAAGGACACGTATATTATATATTAAATGTAGAAATCGATCAAGGAGTCAAACAGATTATGAAAAAAGAAGCTTGCTCCTGCCCCGAACGTTTAGGTAAGGTCGGCGGTCAGGCAGTAATGGAAGGCGTAATGATGCGAAGCGGCGAGAACGTAAGCGTAGCCGTAAGAAACGAAGATAAAAGCATCACCGTCGTAAACGATAAATTTGTATCGGTAAGAAAAAAACACAAATGGCTCAACATACCGATACTTCGCGGTATAGTAAATATGGTGGAAATGCTCGCGCTTTCCGTCAAAACTCTCAATATTTCCGCAGACGCTTTTGTTGGCGACTCGTTTGAAGAAGAACCGTCGAAGTTCGAAAAATGGGTGGAAAAGCACCTTGGAAAGAAGATGCTTGACGTGGTAATGGTCATAGGAACGGTGCTTGGGCTTGTTCTCGGCGTTGGTCTTTTCGTGCTTTTGCCGAGTGCATTTATTGGCGGAATCGACCATCTTTGCGGCGGAGTTCTTTCCGAATACAATCTTTTCGCTCTTTGCGAGGGCGTTATAAGAATTGCAATATTCGTTCTTTATATTTACCTCGTGTCGCTTATGAGCTATATCCGACGCACCTTTGAATATCACGGCGCGGAGCACAAGAGCATTGCCTGCTACGAGGCGGGCGAGGAGCTTACCCCCGAAAACGCGAAGAAGCACTCGCGCTACCACCCCCGTTGCGGAACGAGCTTTATGTTCGTTATTATGATAATCAGCATTTTCATATTCACAGCCGCACGTATGCTTTTCTCTGCTCTCGCCGAAAATCTGCTTCTCTATTGGGCTTCAAAGATACTTCTCGTACCGCTTGTTATAGGACTCGGGTTTGAGTTTATAATGTACGCAGGAAAGCACGACGGTCCTGTTGTCCGCATTCTCTCTGCCCCGGGGCTTTGGATGCAGAGGATAACCACAAGAGAGCCTGACGAGGAGCAGCTCGAGGTAGCTATCACCGCTATCAAG
>JAZQTY010000083.1:0-8006 GCA_045631025.1 Eubacteriales bacterium | reverse complement strand
CGTATATCCTCGCTTCGTCTCCCTCGCGTAACAAGTAAAGCTCCGCCTTCAGCGAATCCGTACCCGCGACGAAGGTGTCGTTTATGCGATAAATAAGGTCGCCTCGCTTAAGCTTTACGGCAGAATCTCCCGCTCCGTCCTCAAAGTCCATTATTTCAACGCCCCATATCCCGTCAATACAGCTTTGCTTTCCGTAAACGGACATGCTCGCAGGCGAATATGCGAGCGTTTGCAGAGCATCGCGGTCGACCGCTCCCCCGTCTTTCATTATATTGAGCACGTTTAAAACACTTTCCATAGGTAGCGCAAAGCAGGTATTCTTCCCTTCGAGAGTCGCAAATACCATCGCTATCGCCTCGCCGTTTTCATTGAAGATCGGACATCCGAGCATCGATTCGTTATCAAAGCCGCTTATCTGAACGGTGTTTGCGATTCTGCGCGTTTCTCCAACGTAAAATTCATAGCTTCGCGCGGTGTACGACACTCTCCCCGCAAAAAGGCTTGATACAAGCTCGCCGCCGTGCGCGTTTCCAACGGCGTAAACGGTCTCTCCGACACAGTATTCCGTACCTGTCAACCGAACGGGGCGCAGTTGCTTTGCATCCGTTGAAAGCAGGGCGAGTTCGACGGACTCGTCGTATGCCACCACCTCTGCGGGATACGCGCTCCCATCCTCAAGCACTATTTTTATACTGCTTGCATCCTTTACGGCGCTATATAACGCGGCTACGTATCCGCCCTCAAGCGCCGCCGTTCCGGAAGAATAGCAAAGCTCTCCGTCGCGCTCGGCAACCACGCTCACAGCGCTTTGAGACAATAGTGAAAGCGTGCTGCCGCTTACGCTTGGCGTAGGCGCGTCCGCGTTTTCGTCGTCCGTATCCGTCGCCTCCTTTGCTGTCTCTTTGGTATCTGCATTGCGATAAGAGGTAGTACCGTAAAACACCGAAAAGCCAAAAATAAACAGCGCAATTAGCATACAAACGGCAATAACGGAAACGTAAATTCTTCCCGCGCGATGCGATCCGAGATATTCTTCATCCTCACATTCTCCGTCGACAGACGCGTCCGTCGGCGACTCGTCCGTGCGCTCTCCGTCGTTTCCCGTTACGTCTCCGTCATCATTGAAGTCAGCTCGAGCGGCTTCGACAATATCGAGAGGCTTTTCATTTTTCGAAACTATCTCGCCGCCTGACTGCTCTACGATAACGAATTGCCCACAGCTCGCGTCGTTGTCTTTTTCTTCCGACGCTCGGTCTTTCTTTTTGTTTTCCTTATCTATATAGGTTATATAAGGTATGTTAGCACGTTCCTCTGCTGACTTTGCAAGCTCCTGCTCATTCACGTCGGCAAGCTCCAAGTCGTGTTCCTCGCGTATTCCTTTCCTCTTTCTTATCATAACAACCTCTGAAAATACTTTCGTTAATTTAATTATTCGCATTTTTTCGGAGTGTTATACCTTATGAAAAACTGAAAAATCTACGGTTTCGTTTTTTTAAATGAGCCTCTTTAAAGACGATTTTATTACTTTGTTGCATTTCGTTTTGCGGGGGCGTTTTACAAGACAAAACGGTGAGGTGTCATTTCGGACACACTCACCGTTCTGATTTTTGTTTTAACTTTAATTCTTTGCCGTAGAATCTATCATTTCAAGAGCAAAGAAGCGCTGCGCGTCGGAAATGAATTTTTCAACACGCGCGTTGAGTACGTAAAAGCCTCCGCTCGGCTCGCTCGGTCCCTCACCCGTATCAACGGAAACCGTTATATACGCCTTTCTTGAGGTAAGATAATAGAAGTTATAAATATAGGTGGTTCCTTCCGTATCCTTTACGGTGAGCGTAAGCAGGCGGTTTGCCTCGGTAATCTTCGTTGCCTCTTCCTCTGCCGTAAGCTCGTAGGAATCGGAGATCGAAGCGTAAAGCAAGGTCTTATAGAACTGACGGAACAAATTTGTGTCGTATCTTACGTAGGTCACCGTCTCGGCGCCCTGCACCTTGACCTCGTCTGCGCTTACGTAGACGCGTCTGCCGTCCGCGCACTCAATAGCACCGTTAAGAACGCGCACCTGCGTTCCCATTACGTTGTAATCGTAATATGCGGACTTGTTGTCGATCTTAAGCTCCGTTCCCGTAGGGGAATAGCACTTTACGTCCGAAACGCTTACGACCCAGATATTTCCGTTTTTATCCTCATAGGACTTCGGAGCGAAGGTCGTAACGTCGTTACCGTTGGAATCCGTACCGTGGATCGTGAGCAGGGAGGAGCTTATCGCCTCGGAGCTTGCATCATTCTGATTTTCAAGATCAAATATCGCCTTATAGTTGGGCGCGTCGAGAATTATCTGATCGCAGAATGCGATGTTGAGACTTATATAGCTTGAATTTATCCAATCGTACTTATCCCAATTCAAAAACTCAAGCGAGTGTCCCTCGATCTCAACTATCATATTAGTGGAGCGGATCAAGCCCTCCTCGTAGTCGAGTATAGGCTTTCCGTTTTTATCCGTCTCGTATATTTCGGTATATGCGTAACGGTTTCCGTTCTCATTGAGCGCGCTTATATAAATAACGTTATTTATCGTTCCTTCCTTTTTGCCGTTTTCATCAAGAACGTCAAAATTAAACGTTATCATGTGCTCGGGAAGCAGATCGTAGGTCTTCTCTCCCTTATCGTCAACTCCCTCTACCGCTATTCCGTACTTAACCATATCGTCCATCGTCGGGAACAGCTTGGTTACCTCAACGTATGCAGGAGTATAAAGCCCCTGCAAGCAAGCGTCTATATTATCGGACGACGCCTTAAAGCCCGCAAGACCGTAGCCTGAAAGGAAATAGTACGGCTCCGACGCCTTGATGGTGTTCTCGCGCAAGGAAAGGTCCTCGTAGGTAAACGCTACGATATCCTCGTAATAATCCTCGTCGTCAACCTTCGCGTCTTCCTTCTTGGACATAATAAGGAAGTTTTCAACGTCGAAATAGGTATTCATTGTCATGGGGTAGGTGAGCTCGGGGGTTACGAACTTTTCAATAGGCGCGAGCATCGTGTCTCCAACGTCTGAACCGAGCACGTATACTGCATCTCTCTTGGTTTCGTTTCCGTTCTTATCAATATCAACGTACTGCGCGTAATATCCGCCGCCCGTAACCAGCCTGTCACCGATTATTACCTTGTACTTATTACCCGAGGTATCCGTAAGCACGTAATACGCGGGGGTATACTCCTCGTATTCGTAGGGGGCGTCCTCGTTTGCGAACGGTTCGCCTGTTTCGGGATCTACGTCATTTTTAACTTTAACGTATTCACCCGTTTCGGGATCCACCTTCTTGCGAGTTTCGGGAACGAGTCCGTATTCACGGAAATCACCCGTCTCGGGATGCTTTATGGGGTTTTCGATCTTCTGCGTCGTCAGCGTATATCCCGCGCTGACGTAAAGAGAAGCGAAAAGCTCCTGGTCGTAGCTCGTAAACGGAGTACCGTCTATAATAAACGAGCCCTTTGGGTCCTCCTCAAGCGTTTCGGTATTTGCTCTCTTAAAGGTAAAGCTACCGTACGAGTTGAATACCTCAAGCTTGAGTATATTAGCCTTTTCAATATGAGGGAATATTAGGAATCTTTGTCCGAAGCCAAGCTCCTCGTTAGTTCCCTCCATGAGCGTTGCGAGTATTATCTGCTCGCACTCTCCCGTTTCCGCGTCAACGTTAAACAGCGTGCCCGATCTGCCCTCAAAATAACCGTATTGATCATCCTTGGGCATCATCGTCTTTTTGTCGGAATCGTACAAGGCGTAAATTCCGTCTCGTTTTATGATATAATACACCGAGCCGTCAGCCTTATCCGTTACTGCCTTCACGTTGACTACGTTATTCAAAACTACAACGAGCGCAATTATCAAAAGCGTAACCGCGACAGCCGCCGCGATTATCGCCGTCGTGCGCCGTTTCATCAGCGTGCCTTTTTTTCTCATCTGTTCTTTCTCCTAACGATCACCACTATTCCCGTGGCAAGCGCAGCTACTGCGGGAACGACGGCAAGCCAAACCGTATATTGAGTTGCCTCTGCGGTAGTTACCGTATCAATAGTATCATCCGAGAAGGGTTTAAATTCAAGTCCTACGGGCACTGCCTCTCTACCGATAGCGCGAAGCGCGGTGAGATAGAAGTCGGTGTTACCGTAAGCACCGGACTGCAAGAGCTCGCTCTGCACGACATCCGTGCTTCCGCAAGCCAAAACGTAAGCCGCCTGGTTGGTCGTGGAGTAATTGTCCTCCTGAATATGCTTGTTCTCAACGGAAACCGTCATAAGCTTAATACGCTCGTTTGCAGTAGCCTTTTGAGCAGGCTCTGCACCGCCGGCATAAGCCTCTGCTCCTTCACTCGTAACGAAAACGTCGAATATACTGCGGTAAACTCCGTTGTCGCTTCCCGAGCCGTACTCGTGCTGAACGTCATTCTCGTCGGTGCTCGTCTCCGCGGGAACGTAGGTCGTAGGCTTGAAGGTGTCGGCATAGTCGATAGCCATTGCATTTCTGAATATCATCTTTTGAGGAGTAGAACGGCTGCGCATATCCTCGGTAAGGCTTGCGCCGAGACCGCCTATCGCGTATTCTGCGCGGAAGGTATATGCGTCGCGGTTTGCAGACTGAATAGATTGCGTACGGTCCTCAACGAGGTGAGATACGAGCTTATCGGGATTTGCGGGATCGGGGGAGCGATTGAATTTAATTCCCCACTCCTCAAGATACTCCTCAAAATTTTCCAGCTTTTCAGTAGCGGGATTCATAAATACCATGAGCGAGTTGCCCTTATCAAGGAACTCCTCAAGCTTATCGAGCTCGTCAACCGTTTCGAGAGGGCTCGAGGGATCGAATACAGAAAAGTCCTCCTTCGGGTCGAATACGACTATAAGACGGCAGTCCTTGGGAATCTCCTCCTCGTCAAGATACAAAGGCTCCACGTCGTAGCCCGCATCCGTCAGAGTATTTACGAACTCCATCGTTTCGACGTCAAAGGTCTCGCCGTGATTAAGCGTAATGCAAGCCGTGGGAGTTGCCGCTCTCGTAACCGCGAGAATGGAAGAAACGAACGCCTTTTCTCCGTTATAAGCCCACGGAGTTTCCGAATCGTCGGTATCAAAGGTGTAGAAGCTGCGAAGCTCGCGAATTCTGTACTCGCTTCCATACTCTATAATAACGCTGGTGGTATAAATTTGAGAGAGAGAGTTGGTCTTAAAGCGAGATACCGCCGAGGGATTCTGAATAATATTTACCGTCTGAACGTCGATATGATCGGGGAATCTTTCCTCAAGATCAAGCGCCGTTTTATAAACGTAGTGTTGAGTAGAGTTACCCTGAAGTGTATCGGGATCGGTACAGAATATTATGTTGATGCTTTCGTCTATTCCGTTAGCTCTGTCCTCGTTTACACGCTCGATGGGCGATTGAGTATCAAACTTTTCGTCCCCCTTTTCGATGATGTTAAACGCCTCGTCCGAGAGTGTGAAAACAAGCTCGGGAGTCAAGTCGGTATACCACAAAAATCTCTGCGCAAGCGCCGAAAAGAGAACGTTTATTATTATTATCACCGCAATTATAAGAGCGGTGAGGACGGCTGAAACTCCGCCGTAACGAAGCTTGCGTCCGAGTCCTGATTTGTTTTTCATGCTTTTTCCTGCCTTTCCGTAATTCTGTTATGGAGCATCAACCCCAACGGCGCTTGTCGTAAACGCGCGTCGTGAGAAGAATGAACACTCCGGATATCGACAGATAATACAGTATCGACGTGTAATCGAGTATTCCCGCCGTGAAGTTAGAGAAGCGGCTGAGCACGCATATCCAACTGATAACGAAGCGAATAGCGTAAACGTCAATATACGCATTCACGAAGTCAAGAATGAGCATTACGAAGATGATGGCGACGGTTATAACTGCTGCCGCAAGCTGATTTTCCGTAAGTGAGGAAATAAAAATTCCTATTGAGATAAACGCCGCGCCGAGAAGAATTATTCCAAGCACACAGGAGAATATCTCTGCCGTAACGGGGCCCACGTGTATATCGGTATATTGCGAGTCGCCTCTTTCCGCTCTGCCGTAAACGTAAAGCGGGAAGAAATTTATGCACGACGCAAGCACAGTGCTGACGAACAGCGCAAACGCCGCAAGGAATTTTCCGAGCACGAGCGACCATATCGATACGGGCGCCGTCAGAAGAAGCTGCTCGGTCTTAAGCTTCTTTTCTTCGGCAAAAAGCTTCATCGTAAGCAACGGAATAAGTACGATAAACGCAAATATAAGTCCCGTAAAATATTCAGAGGTCGAGTAGGACTGCTGTCCGAGTGTCGTCAGCCCGCACAAAACTGCTGCGGCTGCCAGAAAAACGCCTACGTAAACGTAACCGACGGCGTTTATGAAATAGGAGCGAAGCTCTTTTTTGAAAATTGCAAACATTATTTTTTCCACGCGCGTATAAAACGAACGTGCTCCTTTCTTGTTCTTTAGGGCTTGATTTCTTTTGATTACGCCTCGTCGTCGTCAAAGAGCGCGGAATACTGTCCGCCGCGGCTCTTGTCCGCGTTGTCGACGATCTTCTTTGCAAACTCCTCGTTTGCGCTTGCTCTTGCGTTCTTTGACCTTGCTCCCTTGCGCTCGTATCTCGCCTTGGGTGCGCTCTGGTCAACTATGGCGATAAATATGTCCTCAAGATTCATGCCCATCGCTTCCATTCCGACAAGCGGCCACTTCTTTTCGGCAAGAGTATAGAACAGACTCTTACGGATATCTATTCCTACCTCGCTTTCGATAAGGTAAGAATACGCGTCGCCGTCTCTCTGATTAAGCACGTCGGCATAAACTATACCGGGCTTTGAGCGAAGCATTGCGAGAACCTCCTTCTGGGGACCGGCTATCTTTACGTTAAAGCGTCTGTTACTCTCGACCGCGCGGGTAATATCCTCGGTCTTTTCGTTCGCTACTATCTTACCCTTATTTATAATGACGATTCTGTCGCAGACCGCCTGTACCTCTTGGAGTATGTGCGTAGAAAGAATAACCGTGTGGTCCTTTCCGAGCATACGCAAAAGGTTTCTTACTTCAATTATCTGCTTGGGGTCAAGACCAACTGTCGGCTCGTCGAAAATTATAACCTCGGGGCTTCCGATGAGCGCCTGCGCAATTCCGACTCTTTGGCGATAGCCCTTGGAGAGGTTTTTGATAACGCGCTTATATACGTCCTTTATCTTAACGACCTCACATATCTCCTCAAGGTGCTTGTTTCTGTTAAGCTTACAGCCCTTAAGATTGTAGTTAAATATGAGGTACTCCTCAACGGTCATATCGAGATAAAGCGGAGGCTGCTCGGGAAGATATCCGATGTGCTTCTTTGCTTCAAGAGGGTTGTCCAACACGCTTATTCCGGCAACGGTAACGTTTCCCGACGTTGACGACAGGTATCCCGTCAGAATATTCATCGTCGTACTTTTTCCCGCACCGTTAGGACCAAGCAGTCCTACTATTTCACCCTTGCCGACCTCAAAGCTGATGTCGTCAACGGCACAGTTGGAGCCGTAATTTTTTACCAGATGTTCGATTTTTATCATAACAGAGGAATTTCCTTTCTAAATTTCCTTCAAAATGCCTAATTACAGTACATTATATCATATATATGTAGACATTTTATGAACGCAAAAGGGCTTTGTATAATTTTTTCTTGATTTTTTTGTGTTTTTTTAGTGTTTTAACCTCCCCTGTGGGGAAGGTGGCACGAGCCTTGCGAGTGACGGATGAGGGTAGCGAGCAGCGCGAGCGTGCCATATATACAAATTAACTTTATTTAAAAAGCACGGAAGTCGGAGGCCAAGCGGTCTTAGGAAGACAACACTTAGCTACAACTCCTTGGCTCACAGAACGACATGGCTACGATCCGACTTGGTGGCACGAGCCTTGCGAGTGACGGATGAGGGTAGCGAGCAGCGCGAGCGTGCCATATATACAAATTAACTTTATTTAAAAAGCACGG
>JAZQTY010000082.1:0-5116 GCA_045631025.1 Eubacteriales bacterium | reverse complement strand
CTTATCTGCGACGCCGTTACGTTCATCATACGCGAAAGCTCCGCCGAGCTTACTCTCGTCTTACCCATGCGTATGATTTCGCGCAAATATCTGAAGTATCTCGGCAAACGCTTGATTACCGCAGGTGATACCTCTGGGCGAAAGCTGTTTTTACTTATTATTTTTTCGATATTCTGATCGTTGAGAATATCCTCAACCATTACCTGTTCACTTTTTTTACTCATAAAAAATCCTTTAATCAGTATTCTTCATCAAGCGCTGAAGCGTTCAGCGAGGTGTCAGCAAAATTTCCCTTGAGATATTCAAAATATCCCGCTGCCGCAACCATCGCGGCGTTATCGGAGCAGAGCGAGAGACTCGGTCTGCAAAATTCAACATTTTTTTCCTTACAAAGCTTATCAAGAGCGGCTCTTATATGGGAGTTTGCCGCAACTCCGCCTGCAAGCACGAGTCGCCTCGTTTCCGTTTTTTCAATAGCAAGCGTCATCTTTTTTACCAATGCGTCAACGATGACCTTTGTATACGACGCAGTAATATCGGCGGCGTTCGGCTCGCTTCCCTTCTGTCTTTCTGAATTTATATAATTCAGCGCGGCTGTCTTGAGACCGCTGAAGGAAAAATCGAGATTGTCGCCAAGCATCGCGGGAGAAGGAAGCTTTATCGCGTCACTTTTTCCCTCGTACGCAAGCTTATCCATAGCCGCTCCTGCGGGATACGGCATTCCTATAACTCTGCCTATCTTATCAAACGCCTCTCCTGCCGCGTCGTCGCGCGTGCCTCCAATCTCACGAAAGTCGGTATAATCCGTAACGCTGTATATCGAAGTATGTCCGCCCGAAACGACGAGCGCCGTAAAGGGTGGCTCAAGCGTTGGATATTCGAGATAAGCCGCTGCAACGTGCGCCTTAACGTGGTTTACGGGCACAAGAGGTATTTTATTCGCAAATGCAAGCGATTTAGCAAAGTTCACGCCCACGAGAAGCGCGCCTATAAGCCCCGGGTGGGACGTCACGGCAATACAGCCAACGTCTTTTAGCGTAATCCCCGCCGTGGCAAGCGCCTCGTAAGTAATTGAGCTTATAGCCTCAACGTGCGCACGACTCGCAATTTCGGGAACGACGCCGCCGTAAAGGCGATGCGTTTCGATCTGCGAGGCAACTATATTTGAGAGTATTTTTCTCTCTCCTTGCTCCATGCTGACTACCGCAAGAGAGGTTTCGTCACACGAGCTTTCTATTCCGAGAATATACATTTTAAGTATCCTTTAGATGCATTTTTTCATAATAACGGCGTCCTCCGTGGGAAAACGGTAGAAGCCCTTGCGCTCACCCACGCTCTCAAAGCCACGAGATGCGTACAAGGCGCGAGCCGCCTCGTTTGAGCGCCTTACCTCAAGAAATATCTCCTCAATACCGTTCTGCGAGGCAAACTCCAAAAGCCCGTCAAGAGTCGCAGAGCCGTAGCCACGTCTTTGGCAGTCGGGGTGGGTTGCGACGTTGGTTATCTGTCCCTCTCCCGCCACCGTCATCATTCCGACGTAGGACGCGACGCGTCCGTCGTCAGTCAGCGCGACAAAGCCAAGTGCCGTATCCGTCAAAAGCAGGCGAAGTGCGCTCTCCGACCAAGGCTCGCTAAAGCACGCTAGCTCTATATCAGCAACACCGGCAAGATGCTCCTCGCGAAGTCTCTCAACTCTCACTTGCCGCACCGCCCTGTCCCAAATAACGCGATACGTAAACGTCAAGCGCGTCTCCTACGGGCACGCACGTACCGTCAAAGCGGTTGAAAATAAAGCTCTTTCCGTAGTTTACCTCTGTTCCGTCATCGCGTACTCCGATATGGTCCTCTTTAAGCTCAATATACGCAAGAACGTAATAAACTCCAATCGTTTCGTCGGCAAATCTGATTCTCCAATTAACGGCCAGCGCAGACTCCGTTACCATAGGTCTGCGAATGCTCTCGTCCTCCGCGTATGCTTGTATAATGCGGGATATCTCCGCGCTATCCTCGATCGAATAAACAATCGTATCACTCTCGATAATCTCCGCGCGAGAAATATTCATCCGTCCAAGCTCGGGCAGAGTCTCGCCCTCGGCGTAAAGCACGCTTCCCGTGTTATCACATATCCACCTCTGCGGATCTATTCCCGACATTCTGTAAAGAACCGAGTCCCCCATCGTGCCGTAAACCTCATCGGTAGGCGCGATTGGCTCGTAACAGCCGATTGCCGCGTGATAGGTTATTGCCGTTTTGTTATCTACGTATCTTCCGTCTCCCTTATCAACGAAGCTGTCCTGCTTATTTGCGCAAGCACCGAGCAAGAGCGTCGCTACAAGAAGTGCGGAAGCAAAAACGAGTATTGCCTTTTTCATATTACGTACCTTAATATCCGAATTTTCCCGACAAGGAATCGTCGTCCTCTATCCAATCCGAAACCTTGATTATGCGGTATTCGTCCTTGGTATCGCGTACGATTACCGTTTCTATTCCCGCATTTATTATCTGACGCTTACACATCATACAGCTGCTCGTGCCGGGATAAAGCTCGCCGTTCTCGGGATTTACGCAAACCATATAAAGAGTAGAGCCAAGCATTCTCTCTCTTGCCGCCGCAATTATCGCGTTTGCCTCGGCGTGCACGGAACGGCACATCTCGTATCTCTCGCCGCGAGGAATGTTAAGCTTGTCTCTGATGCACGACTGAAGGTCGGTACAGTTCTTTCTTCCTCTGGGCGCTCCGTTATAGCCCGTAGAAACGATAACGTCGTCCTTTACTATTATAGCTCCGAAAAGACGGCGCATACAAGTTCCGCGCTCTGCAACGGTCTGTGCAATATCCAAATAGTAGTTGTGCTTTGAAACTCTGTTCATGTCATTCTCCTATAAAATATTAAATTACAGTCATACATAATACATTATACTACTTTTAAAGAAATAAATCAAGAGCTTTGTCTAATTTTTAATATATTGGTCGTATTTCTTACCCAACATGTGCATATCAAACCCACATCTTAAAAAAAGGAAAGAAGAATGGAGTCTACCATTCTATCTTAACTATTAGTGGAGAAACGGTAGTCAGAAAAAAATTCGTCAGAGAACTTGTTTTCTCTGACGATTTGTGTTATAATATCGCTAACGAAAAAGCCTCTCCCTATGGGAGAGGTGGCGGCTTAGCCGACGGAGAGGGCAAAATGGAGCAACAACCTTTAAAGAAAAACAATAAGTTGTTAAATATAGCAAGAATTTTGCGCCGTAACATGACTCATCAAGAAAAACATTTATGGTATGATTTTTTGAGATATTATCCAGTAAAAATATACAAACAACGTATCATAGATAACTTTATTGCGGACTTTTATTGTCATAGCGCTCGCCTTGTAATAGAGCTTGACGGTTCAAATCACTACACAAATCTAGGCAAAGCACACGACAAAGTAAGAACTGAAATTCTCGAAAGATACGGAATTAGTGTTTTGCGCTTTTCCAACAAAGACATCGATGATAATTTTGATGGTGTTTGCCGAATGATTGATAGTATCATCAAAGAGAGAATTGAAAACATGCCGTAAAAAGCCCTCTCACCCGCTATCGCGGGAGCTCTCCCAAAAGGGAGAGCCTTTGATTGTGCGCAACTTTAGAGATATAGGCTTTATACGAAGCCTTTTGTAATACAATTGCGAAACTATTTATAAAATAGACAAATAAAACATTTAGAAAAGGATTTTCCTATATGCAGAATTTTGGATTGTCAATGTTGTGGTTTTGGACATGCTATACAACTGTAACATGCGTAGGCATACTTCACACAATATTCAATATTTATGTATTGAATATGACTCCAATGGATGAAAATAGTATGGGCGAGGGTTACAATAAGACAAAACCATGGCATCCGCTCTATAATATCATTCTGTTTTCGTTGTTCGGTTGGCTCTATATAAACGGTCTTGCAGCGCCGAGCTTGACTGAAGCTCTGATAACGGGAGCAATATGGGCGGGGATTTGTATTGTATTTGATGTGCTTGCTTGGGTCATTATCAAGCACCCATGGAGTTTGACTTTTAAGGAGTTTTATATTGATTATCAACCTTGGATCACTCTTATATACATTGCAATATTTGCCGGACCTACAATAGGGTATGTGATCACTCTCATTTAGATAAATTTCGAATTACCAAACAAAATCCAAAATCCCCAACAGACCTTTTGTAAAATCTGTTGGGGTTTATTATTTCTTACTAAAGAACATCACATTTTTGTTTTCTCTTTTAATTTCTTAAAGATATGCCCTGCTTTATTTTTTACAGAAGTCGATTATATCCTTACAAACGGTCTCATAGGTGAAATCGTTGAGTATTTCGTGTCTTGCCCCTGCGTAAAGCCTGCAGCAAACATTTTTACCTCTTTTTTTCAGTTTAGCCTCGACTTCCTTTACTCCCTTACCGTAATTTCCGACGGGATCGTCCTCTCCCGACACCAAAAGAATGGGCAAGGAGTCCGGAACGTTATCGTACCATTTTTTTGAATTACTGTATTTAATAAGTCTTATAAGGTCCCCCATCGCGCTGACGGAAAACTTAAACGTGCAATAAGGATCGGCATAATATTTTCGCCTTACAGTCTCGTCGTTCGTAAGCCAGAGCTTGGGATCGTCTGCAACATTGCCGCCAAAGTGCTTGTTATAGCTACCGAAAGCAATATTATCAATAAATTGCGAAAAATGCCGCTCTCCATTAAATCGCTTTATTACTTCTATAAGCGCAAGTCCCATTCCGGCGGCAGGATTTGCTCCGCCAGTTCCCATCACTATAAGGCGATCCGCCTGAACGTAACTCTGCGCCGAAAGACGAGCTACGAAAGAGCCCATGCTGTGTCCCATCAAGCAAAGCGGCATATCGGCACTTCCAAACCGCGCTCTGACGGCATCGGAATAAGTCTTTACGTCCTTTACCAATAGCTCCCAACCGTTTTTCTTTGCTATATAACCGAGCTCGGAATCGTCGTTTGCCGTTTTTCCGTGGCCGAGATGATCGTAACCAAAGCTTATCCAACCCTCGTCTGCTATGTCCGAGAGAAATCTATCGTACCTTCCCATATAAGTCGGATCGTAGCCATG
>JAZQTY010000081.1:0-3238 GCA_045631025.1 Eubacteriales bacterium | reverse complement strand
CCGTTTGTGACGGCGGCAGCAAGCCACCGCCCTACAAACAAGAAAAGTAAGCAAAAGAAAACTGTACTTTGTTTTTTGCTTATGATTAGCCTTCCCCTGTGGGGAAGGGGGACCGCTTGCGGTGGATGAGGAGATCGGTGTATTGAAGGCTAAACACCGCGTAAGCGATAATATAAGCTTGTATTTTTGAGCAAAACTAACTTTCTTGATTGCTGTCGCAATTTAAGGTTATCGGTCGGGCGATCTCCTCATCCGTCGGCTACCGCCGCCACCTTCCCCACAGGGGAAGGCTTATCGTTAGAATGAGCCGCATTCAAGACAATTTTCTTGATTTATTGCGTTTTGTCTTGCGGGAGGATAATATCCTCCCCTACGGTGGGTATAGATATTATTCGCGACGTTTCGCTTTCCCAATTAGCCTTCCCTTGGGGGAAGGTGGCACGAGCCTTGCGCGAGTGACGGATGAGGGTAGCGAGCATGGCGAGCGTGCTATAACGCAAAGTTACTTGCCATAAAGAGCACGGATGCTTTGCATCCTACCCTCATCAGTCGCTAACGCGACAGCTTCCCCCAAGGGAAGCCTTTAATTAAGATCAACCGAAAGCCGTCGGTACGAAGGGTCCGACGGCTTTCTACATCAGAAAACGCAAAAAGTCGTCTAACAAACTAAAATTCCGTCTTATGCTATGTCCATAAAAACTTTAATTTTTAAAGTTTTTTGGCTCCACCTTTTGTACACAAAAGGTGGAAAAATCGCATCCTCGCATCCTCGCATCCTCGCATCCTCGCATACCCTTACACCATCGCGCCCTTGGGGATAAAGAACGGCATGGTGCTGTGTCCGGAGAGGACTCTGCCGTCGCAGATAACGGCGTTCTTGTCGGTGATCACGCAATTAAGCGACACGTTGTTGCCCGTAAAGGTATCCTGCATAAGAACGCAGTTTTTAACCACCGTTCCCTTTCCGATATGCACGCCTCTGAACAGTATGCAGTTTTCAACCGTTCCCTCGATAACGCAGCCGTCAGCCACGTAGGAGTTGACGACCTTCGCGCCCTCGGCGTAGCGAGTGGGAGCGGAGTTGCGGAGCTTGGTGTAAATCGGCATATTAGGCACGTTAAACAGCCCCTTGCGTACCGCAGGATCGAGCAGCTTCATAGAGCTTGCGAAATAGCTCTCAAGCGAGCTTATGTGAATGTAGGTCTTTTCGTACATATAGCTGTAAATTCTCGCTCTGCCTATGCGGCGCGCAACGATATCCTTAAAGAAATGCCTGTATCCGTGAGCCGCAGCTTCGCGAATAGCGCCGAGCAGGAAGGTTCTGTTTGCAACTATAATATTGGTGCTGACGATATCCGTCGAAAGTCCGTCAACGTAAGCCGAAGCGTCGGTAACGCTGCCGTCGCGCTTGGACGTAATAGACGTCATTCCCGAAATATCCTTCTCCTCGGGAGAGAGCTTGCGGGTAACGATAGTAATATCCGCGTTGTTTGCGATATGCTCGTCAATAACCTCGGAGAGGTCGATGTTGCAAATACCGTCGCAATCGGACAGCACGAGTATATCCTCGTTGCATCTGTCAATAAAGCCCGTAACACCCATAAGCGCCTCAAGACGGGTATTGTAAAGTCCCGCCTCGCCAACGCCGTTGTAGGTCGTTATAAACGGCGGAAGTATCTTAATACCTCCCGAGCGTCTTGCAAGATCCCAGTCCTTACCCGTTCCGATGTGGTCGAGAAGCGACTGATAATTGTTGTGCGCGATTATTCCTATCTTGGTAATACCGCTGTTTACCATGTTGGAAAGCGAGAAATCTATAAGACGGTAACGGCAGCCAAAGGGCACGGAAGCCATCGTTCTTATGCTCGTCAGCTCGGGGATAGTGGAATCGTGTATATTAGAAAATATAAGTCCTGCTACTGCCATATCAGTTACCCTCCTCGTTCAAGTCCGACGCGCGGCTTATCATAGCGCCCGCCTTTATTATCTTGCCGTCCGGCACGGCGATGTCTGCGCCAACGACCGCAATGGCAGCCGTTCCTGCGCCGTCCTCTCCGATTTTAGCGTTCGCGCCGACGACCGTTCCGCTGTCGATTATCGCGTATCTTATCTCGGCTCCCGCCTTGACGGTCACGTTCTCAAGGATTACGGAGTCGGCAACGACCGCGCCCTCCTCTACGACGACTCCCGCGCCAAGCACGGAATTTATAACAGTTCCGTATATCTCACAGCCCTCGGTAATAGTGCTGTTCGTCACCTTTGCAGACGCGCTTACGTACTGCGGCGCGTGCGCCTCGTGGCGCGCGTAAATTCTCCACTCCTCGTCGTTGAGGTCAAGCACGGGCTTCTCGCCGAGCAGGTCCATATTCGACTCCCAAAGGGAGGCGATGGTTCCCACGTCCTTCCAGTAGCCTACAAAGGGATAAGCCATAAGCTTCTCACCTGCCGCAAGCATTGCGGGAATGATATTCTTACCGAAGTCGTTGGAGCTTTCGGGGTCCTGCGCGTCAGCGGTCAGATACTTGAACATAACGTCCGTTGAGAATATGTAAATTCCCATGGACGCCTTGGTGGAATCGGGATTCTTGGGCTTTTCGGAGAACTTGAATATTCTGCCCTCGTCGTCCGCGCTCATAATACCGAAGCGGCTTGCCTCCTCGATCGGCACGTCGATAACGGCGATAGTACAGTCAGCGCCCGTCTTTTTGTGGTAGTCGAGCATCTTGTCGTAGTCCATCTTGTATATATGGTCACCCGAAAGCACGATAACGTACTCGGGGTTGTATCTTGCGATAAATTGCAGGTTCTGGTAGATAGCGTTCGCAGTACCCTTGTACCAATCGGCGCCGTCCTTCGCCTGATAAGGAGGGAGTATCTTTACGCCTCCCCACGCTCTGTCGAGGTCCCACGGCAGACCGTTTCCGATATATTCGTTAAGCATAAGGGGCTGATATTGAGTAAGCACACCTACGGTATCAATTCCCGAATTTACGCAGTTTGAAAGCGGGAAATCGATAATTCTGTACTTACCTCCAAAGGGGACTGCGGGCTTGGCATTTTTCTCTGTGAGCGCGTACAGACGGCTTCCCTGACCGCCTGCAAGCAGCATGGCAACGCATTCTTTGTTTCTGAACATAAGCTTCTCCTTGTGTTTTATATTTTCTTAAATTATTTTAAGATACCGGACCTCTTCACTCTTCACTCTTCACTCTTCACTCTTCACTCTTCACTCTTCACT
>JAZQTY010000080.1:0-4139 GCA_045631025.1 Eubacteriales bacterium | reverse complement strand
ATCCCGGAAATCTCGATTTGACGGTTACTTATAAGTTGTCGGCAGAAAACGGACTTTCCATACGCTACGAGGCAACTACCGATAAGGCAACACCGTTAAATCTTACCAATCATACCTATTTTAATCTTGGTGGCTATGCGTCGGGCAGTATTCATTCGCTTGAGCTTATGATAGATGCGGATACGTATTTACCAACTGACGAGCGTCTTATTCCTACAGGTGAGTTAAGAAGCGTTGCGGGAACTCCGTTTGACTTCCGTACATCTAAAAAGATAGGTA
Source organism: Eubacteriales bacterium (assembly GCA_045631025.1). GTDB lineage: Bacteria > Bacillota > Clostridia > Oscillospirales > CAG-272 > HGM12713. Next base: position 3,860 of record JAZQTY010000080.1, on the reverse strand, counting down.
TGGATATAAACGCCGATTGCTTGGATCTTAAGCTTGCAGGTGGATACGACCATTGCTTTAACTTTACGGGCGGCAAAACCGATGAGCCTGTAAAGAGATGTGAGCTTTACGATGAAAAGAGCGGAAGAGTTATGTCGGTGTATACCAATCAGCCCTGCGTTCAGTTCTATTCGGGTAATTTCCTTACCAATGAAAAATATCCTTTTAAGGGCGGATATCCTCAAAAGATTCAGACGCTTCTTTGTCTCGAAACGCAGCATATGCCCGATTCAATAAATCAGGACGGCTTTACCGATTGTGTTCTTCGTCCTGGTGAGAAATACGATTTTACCACTGAATACCGTTTTTCGGTAAAATAACAAATAACGCACAGCAGAATAATTCTGCTGTGCGTTATTGCTTTTAAAATTTAAAATATTCTTTTGCGTTAGTGTAACAGATACCCGTAACTATTTCCTTAAGAGTATCGTAATCCTCGGGATATTCGCCGTCAGTTACCCAAGTACCGATTATATCGCAGAGAATTCGTCTGAAATATTCATGGCGGGGGTAGGATACGAAGCTTCTGCTATCGGTAAGCATTCCGATAAAGCAAGAGAGTGTGCCGAGGTTTGCAAGCGTTTTCATTTGCTCAACCATTCCGTCGCGCTGGTCGTTGAACCACCAGCCGCTTCCGAATTGCATTTTTCCTGCCGTCGGACCCTTTTGGAAGTTTCCTATCATAGAGCCGAGGACGTAGTTATCTTTGGGATTAAGAGTATAGAGAATAGTTTTGGGAAGATAACCGTTGGTTTCAAGATTGTTAAGGAAAGCGGAAAGTTTTTCTGCAATACACAGGTCGTTTATAGAGTCAAATCCCGTGTCAGGACCAAGCTTCTTGAACATGGGGGTGTTGTTGTTGCGAAGCGCTCCGATATGAAGCTGCATAGCCCAATCAAGGCGAGTGTATTCCTTTGCGCATACCTCAAGCATTGCGGTCTTAAATACGTCGATCTGTGCTTGGGTAAGCTCTGCTCCCGACATACGAAGCTCAAACACTTCAGCCGCATCACCTTCAGCAAAGGGGATGTATTCGAGCGCATGGTCGGAAAGGCGGCAGCCGTAGCTGTTAAAGAATTCTATTCTTTCCTTTATCCAAGCAACGAGCTCTGCGTAGCTGTTAACACCGATATTCTTTATATAAGGGATAAACGTATCTTTGCCTATTTCGACAGCTTTATCGGGACGGAATGTAGGAAGAACTTTTACCTCAAAATCCTTTAATTGCTTGTGATATTCAAGCGTGTCCGCAGGATCGTCGGTTGTGCAGAGCGCTTCAACGTTTGATCTCTTTATAAGAGCTTGTGCTCTGTAATCCTCACGCGCAAGCTTTTCGTTACAGATATTCCAGATTTCATCGCAGGTGCTCTCGTCAAGAGCAACGTCAATATCGAAATATCTCTTAAGCTCGAGATGAGTCCAGTGGTAAATAGGATTGCCAATAAGGCGAGGCATAGTTTTTGCAAACAGCTTAAACTTTTCGTAGTCGTCAGCACCGCCGGTTATGTACTCCTCGTCAATACCGTTTGTACGAAGCTGACGCCATTTGTAGTGGTCTCCGCCAAGGAAAAGATCGAATGCATTGCGGAACTGATAATTTTGCGCTATCTGCGCAGGGGAAAGATGGCAGTGATAGTCGATTATAGGAAGATCCTTTACGTATCCGTATAGCTTTCTTGCGGCTTCCGTTTTTAACATGAAATTATCATTTACAATGTTTTTCATTAGTTTACCTCTTTTTTCAAATTTCTTCAAATGATATATATAATATTATATATCAAATCACAGTATTTTTCAAGTGGTTTGAGAAAATAAAACTTCAATTTGTTGATTAAATATTTGCGAATATATTGAAATTTTATAAAAATAATGGTATAATAAGGAAGTATAGTTTAGAAGTATATTGAGGTACGTAAGATGATTTGCAATTCCATACTTGATGCACTTGGGAATACCCCCATTATAAGGCTTTCGCATATGTGTGAGGAAGACAGTGCAGAGGTCCTCGTAAAATTTGAGGGGCTTAACGTTGGCGGCTCTATAAAAACGAGAACTGCTTATAATATGATACTTGACGCGGAGCGTCGCGAACTTATAAATTCCGACACGATAGTGGTTGAGCCTACGAGCGGAAACCAGGGAATAGGTCTTGCCCTCGTTGGAGCAGTAAGAGGATATAAGACTATAATAATTATGCCCGACTCCGTAAGTGAGGAGCGCAAGAAGCTCGTTGAGCATTACGGTGCAGAGGTCATACTTATTCACGACTCGGGAAATATAGGCGCGTGTATTGAGGAATGTATGCAAACTGCCTTGCGTATGCAAAGAGAAAACCCCAACGTATTTGTTCCTCAGCAGTTTGAAAATCCCGCGAATCCCTCTATTCAAAGAGAGCAGACTGCCGTAGAAATACTCGAGCAGGTTGGAAAGCCCATACACGGCTTTTGCTCGGGGATAGGAACGGGCGGAACTATTACGGGAATCGGAGAAACCTTGAAGGCGGCAAATCCCGATATTGAGATATGGGCAGTAGAGCCCGAGCACGCCGCAATTCTTTCGGGCGGCTCTATCGGAACACATATACAAATGGGTATCGGTGACGGACTTATACCTAAGATACTTAACGTAAATATTTACGACGATATTTGTATCGTCAAGGACGAGGAAGCGATAAGAACGTCCAAGGAGCTTGCATCTAAAGAGGGCATTATGTGCGGAATATCGAGCGGAACTAACGTTGCCGCCGCGCTTCGCCTTGCAAAGAAGCTTGGACGCGGAAAGACGGTCGTTACTGTTCTTCCCGATACAGCAGAAAGATATTTCTCAACTCCTTTGTTTGAATAATAAAAAGTGCCGGAACTTTCCGGCACTTTTTATTTAAAGCGAATCAATATATCTGCAAGCAGCAAGAGCGGCAACGGCGCCGTCTGCGGTTGCAGTGGTGATTTGACGGATCGACTTCGTGCGGCAGTCGCCCGCAACGAAAACGCCATCCGTGTCGGTAAGGCAAGCCTCGTCCGAAACGATATATCCGTATTCGTTAAGAGCGGTCAAATTCTTGAAAGCCTCGTTTTCGGGCGCATGACCGATAGCAACGAAAAGACCGTCAACGGGGAGAGTATAATGCTCACCCGTCTTGGTGTTGTGAAGCTTGACCCCGGTAAGCGCAGCGTCTTTTTCGAAGCCCTCGACAACGGTGTCGAATATCATTTTAACGTTTTCCTTCTTTTCGAGCGCGCGAACCATTTTTACCTCGCCCGTGAGCATGGAAAGATTCTGAATTATAATTACCTCGCTCGACGTTTCGCTGAGCATCATTGCCTCAACCAATGCGGAGTTACCGCCGCCAACGACTCCGACTCTGCGTCCCGAATAAAACGCTCCGTCGCATACAGCGCAGAAGGAAATTCCTTCGCCGATAAGCTCATCCTCGCCCTCAACACCGAGGTGTCTGTGGCGCGCACCGGTAGCGATGATCACAGCTCGTGCTTCAAATTCGCCGAAGTCCGTAATTACGGTCTTGGTCGCTCCGTTATCCTTAACGCCGGTAACCTCCGCAAGCTCAATATCAGCGCCGTGAGCGGTGACCTGCTCAAGAAGTCTGTCGGCAAACTCATTTCCGCTTATCTCGGAAAATCCGGGGTAATTTTCAACCTTAGGAGAAAAGGTTATCTGTCCTCCAAACGTTTCTTTTTCTATAAGAAGAACCTTTTTCTCTGCGCGGAGCGCGTAAAGCGCCGCTGTAAGTCCCGCAGGACCTGCGCCGACAACGATTATATGGTGCATACTTGTACCTCCAAAAATATGGGGTGTTGCGATTT
>JAZQTY010000079.1:0-3008 GCA_045631025.1 Eubacteriales bacterium | reverse complement strand
CGGCGATAGCAACGGCTTCCTCGATTGTTTTAGCGGTTGTAATAACTTCCTTTTTCACTTTTGTTATTCTCCGTCTGTATTTTTATTGTCTGTGTCGTTGGTGGCGTCAGTCGCGTCAGATTTCTTCTCGGACTTCTTCGCCTTCTTTTCTTTTTTGTCCTTGGACTGCTTCTTGGCTTGCTGTTCTTCCTGCTTTTCCTTGTTCTCTGCGGTGTTATCCTTCTTTAAGAAGCCGCCACCGAAAAGATTTGAAAGCTTGGGAGCTTGCTGCTGTGCGGATTCCTCCTCCGCCTTTTGAGCCTCGAGAGCCTCGCGGCGCTGCTTTCCGCGCTCTGCGGTGTCCTCGTAGTCCTCGTCGTCGATATAGTGGAGCGAGCGAACTACCTTACCGGACTTGTTGCTCTTGGATACCTTTTCAGCCTTTGCGTTTACTTCCTTTTCAGCCGCCTTCATTTCTTCCTCGGTAAAGGTGGGAAGAGGCATAGCGAGCTTAAGCAGATACTGCTTGAGAACGCCGAGAAGGCTCTTGAATATCCAGTATACGCCGATAGCTGCGGGAACTCCGAAGGTAATGAATACGCTCATTACGGGCATCATGAAGTCCATCATGGTGTTGGAGCAGCCCATTGCCTTGTCGGTAACCTCGGGCTGATACGTGAGCCTTCTCGTCATCTTCATGCTGAAGAAGTACGAAAGGAAGGTGAGTATCGGAACTAAAAGAAGAATTGCCGACTGCGTAAGGAAAAATCCCTCTCCGCCGAAATTGAACGAGGTGAGAAGATTAGGAGTCTCCGCAAGGTCGATAAAGTTAAAGATTTTGAGGTTAGGCAGATTTTGGAACGCCTCGTAGGTAAGGCCCTCAACCTCTGAAAAACGCTCCCAGCCCATGTCCTTCATCTTACCGAGAAGGTCGATGGTATTTCCCGAGGTGAACGTATATTCGGGATCGTAAGCAGATACGATGGTGGATATCTGGCTTATGGTCGAATCGGAAAACTGGCAGATGTACTTGAGAGGGTCCTTGATGATGTTGAAGAGCGCGATGAGAACGGGGAACTGAATGAGGAGGGGGAGACAACCGCCCATGGGGTTGTAGCCTTCCTTCTGGTAAAGCTCCTGTATCTCTTGGCTCATTTTTTGCTTGGTGGGGTTATCGTCACGTCCTGCGTACTTTTTGCGTATCGCCATTTCTTTAGGACGGAGCTTTGCTTGCTTAATGGAGTTTTTCTGTTGCTTTATACCGAAGGGCAGAAGTACTATTTCGAGTATTACGGCAAATACGAGGAGAGCCAGAATATACTGGTTGCCCGTTATCATGCTGCAAAAACGAATTACGTAGCCGAACGGTATATTGATTATATCCCAAAGTGAACTCATTTGAATTTTAGTTTCCGCAAAGGGATCAATGCGGAAAATCCTCTCTTAAATATTAGCGGCAGTCATTGCTCGGCACCGCACGGCCGAAGTTAATCTTTCCCTCTCCGTTTATACTTGGGGATTCTTTTGGGCTTCCTTTCAGGCACGGGATCGAATCCACCCGCGCAGAACGGATTACAGCGCAGTATGCGCCACACCGAAAGTCCAAATCCCACGAAAAAGCCACGTTTCATAAATGCCTCTACGGCATAGGCGGAGCATGTAGGATGAAACCTACAGCACGGAGTTCTTTTTAGGGGGGATAAGAATTTCTGATAAAAGCGAATCAGCAAAATGCAAACGTGCTTCATTGTGTTTTGTCCTGTGCCTTGGGCGAGGGCAGAAGCAAAAGCTCGCCGAAGGCTCTTTTCAGCTCGCGCTCGACGTCCGTGCTTTTTGCATTACAGATGGCGCTGCGGGGGCTGATGACTATAAGATTTCCTGTTTTGAGCTCTGATTTGACCGAGTCGTAAGCGGCGCGAATAACTCGCTTTGCGCGGTTACGCTCAACTGCGCCTCCAAGCTTCTTGGATACGGAAAGCCCCAAACGGTTAACGTAGATCTTTTCGGGGTGAGCATTTTTAAGCTTTTCCGCCTTTAGATCCCGCAAAACGTAAACGGCAACGTATCTTCCGACGCTGCGCTTGCCGCGCCTGAACGTCTTGTCATACAGATGATGCTCTTTAATTGCAACGTTTTTCATAAAACACCCACATATCAAAAACCCCGATGCGCAACGTCATCGGTGGTTTTTATGTTTTTGGAGCTTTCCAAATTAGTAGGTCAGTCTTTTTCTGCCTTTAGCACGTCTTCTCTTGAGTACGTTTCTTCCGTCGGCAGTAGCCATTCTCTTTCTGAAACCGTGCTCTTTCTTTCTCTGACGCTTTTTAGGTTGATAGGTTCTAAGCATTTCGTGCACCTCCTTGTTTTTGTTTTCATCCCGGATTACGAGATATCCGGAATTTATCCGGAAGCGTGTTGCTTTACAGCCGAATTACGCTTTATACAATGACATCTTATATTAAACCACAAAATACTTCATTTGTCAAGAGATTTTTTTATTTTTTTCGTAATTTCCAAAAAATCGTTGCCTTTTGACGAGTAATATGTTATACTTTATAAATGAAGCGAGGTGAGCAAAGTGGAAATAATTAAGGACGATATCTTTCGTAAGCAAATGAAAAAGGGACTTTCCGGAGGATATCTGTTTTTCGGCGACGAGGACTATATGAAGGCGTATACCGTCGGAGCGGTAAGGAAGGCGGTATGCGAGGAAGAAGCCTTTGCGCTTTTTAACGATATGAAGATAGACGTTATCGATTACAGCGCGGGCGCTTTGCTTGACGCGCTTATGCCGCTTCCAATGATGAGCGACAAAAAAATAGTTACCGTAAACGGCTTGAACGTGGACGCGCTTAAGCCGCGAGAGATAGACGAGCTTTGCGACGTGCTTGCCGTTCTGCCCGAATACGATTATAACGTTCTCGTTATTTCCGTTCCCGCTACTATGATGGACGAGGGTAATCTTCCAAAAAGACCGTCGACGATTCTTAAAAGGCTTTCGGAGTACGTAACTCCCGTGTACTTTGAGC
>JAZQTY010000078.1:0-4699 GCA_045631025.1 Eubacteriales bacterium | reverse complement strand
TGTGAGCCAAGGAGTTGTAGCTAAGTTTGTCTTCCTAAGACCGCTTGGCCTCCGACTTGAATTTTATTACGTTTTGGTAGTTATCAAGCGGCTCGCCTATTCCCATCATGACGACGTTGGAGATGCGCTCTCCCGTGTCCTTTTGCGCGGCAATTATCTGTCCGAGCATTTCGGAGGGGCGAAGATCGCGCACCTTACCGCCTATCGTGGAGGCGCAGAACGCGCAGCCCATGCGGCAGCCAACCTGCGAGGAGATGCAGATGGTGTTTCCGTGCTTGTATTTCATGACGACGCTCTCGACCGCGTTGCCGTCGTCAAGAGAGAAAAGATATTTGACCGTTCCGTCAAGAGCGGAGACGAGCTTGCGCTTAACAGTCGGCAGGGAGTAGAAGGAAGCGTCCTCAAGCTTTGCCTTGAGGGCTTTGCCGATATTGGTTATATCCTTTGGCGCCGTTCCCGCGTGCATGGGGGCGAAAAGCTGTCGGGCTCTGTATTTCGGCTCTCCGAGAGACGTCACCAAGGCTTCAAGCTCCTCGGGAAGAAGCGAGAGCAGATCTGTTTTTTGCGTATCGTTAACTTCAGTTTGCATTTTTATTCCTTTTCGTTAGCTTTGCTATGAAAAATCCGTCCGTGCCGTGCTCGTTCGGCAAAAGAGTTATATAGCCGTCTTTTGCGTTGAGGTTGCCGACGGAGAACGGAGTAAGCTCAAATTCGGGATGTATTTCGAGAAATCTCTCGACGTTTTTTTCGTTTTCCTCGGGAAAAACGGTACACGTCGAGTATAAAAGAACACCGCCGTCCTTTACGTATTGGCAGGCGTTTTTCAGAATATCAAGCTGAATATCGGGGAGACTTTCGGATTCTGCGGGATTTTTGTAGCGAAGCTCCGGCTTCTTGGCAATAACGCCAAAGCCCGAGCAGGGAACGTCGCATATCACTCGGTCAGCCGTGCCGAAATGCTCGGCAAGGGGCTGACGCCCGTCCTGCTTCGCAACCTTAATTACGTCAATTCCCAAGCGCTCTGCGCCCGAAAGGATAAGAGAAAGCTTGCTTTCGTGAAGATCGAAGGAAAGCACCTCTCCTTCGTTATTCATACTGATAGCCGCGCCGAAGCTCTTGGAGCCCGGGCAGGCGCAAATGTCCATTACCTTCATTCCCGCTTTTGCGTCAAGCGCCTCGACGCATATCTGCGACGCCTCGTCCTGAACGGTGAAAAGCCCGTCGCAAAAGCCGTAAAGCTCACGCACGGCTCCCCTTACGCGAAGTCCGTTCGGAGAAATTTCGGTGTCAGACGCGCCGTCGATACGCTCGGCAAGCTCCTCGCGGGATATTTTGAGAGTGTTTACGCGAAGCGTCGTGAGCGGCGCTTGGCAAAAGGAGGCGAGAATTTCCTCCGCTTTGTCATAGCCGTAGACGTCTGCGAATTTTTTTACGAGCGGCTCGCCGATAGAAAGCTTTATTGAAAGATGCTCGATAGGAGCGGAGTCCTTGCTTGGCAAGGGCGTTTCGTCCGTGCGCAGGTGCGCGCGAAGTATTGCGTTGACAAAGCCCGACGTGCGGCGTGGGCAAAGCGAGACGGACTCGTTTATTGCCGCGTGAGGCGGTATCTTGTCCATAAATATAAGCTGATAAAGCCCGAGGCGCAATACCGTCACGGTATGCTCGTCGATCTCCGCGAGGGGGCGTGATGAAAGCGCCGCAAGTCTGTGGTCAAGCGTCAGACGGCGCTCGATAACTCCGTAAAAAAGCGCCGAGGCAAGTCTGCGGTCGGCAGGCGAGAGTTCGCATTTTTCAAGTGCCTTGTCAAGCGCGATGTTTGAAAATTGCTTGGACTTCTCCGCCTTTATCAAAAGCTCAAGCGCAAGAGCTCTTGCGCCTTGCGGTTTGTTTTGCGTACTCATCGTCTGTTACTGCGACCTCCGGCTAAAAGCAAAAGGCGTAAAAGCGTCAAAAGCGAGGTGAGGAGCGCCGCGACGTATGTCATAGCCGCCGCCGATAGCACCTTCTTCGCGCCCTTTAATTCCTCCTCGGAAAGGGTGGCGGAGGTATCGAGCGCCTTAAGAGCGCGCGCCGATGCGTTGAACTCAACGGGCAGAGTCACGAGCTGAAAGAGGGCTACCGCGCTGTAAAGCGCAATTCCGAAATACATAAGCGCGGGCGTTGCCAGCAGCATACCGATAAAGAATAGGGGCATTGCGAGCATCGAGCCGTAGCGCGTTACGGGGATTATTGCCGCGCGAAGCTTTATCGGGGAGTAATCCTCGGCGTACTGAACTGCGTGTCCCGCCTCGTGCGCGGCAACGCCTACGGCGGCTGTGCTGTACGAGGCGTAAACGCTATCGGAAAGGCGTATTACGTTCGCCTTTGGATCAAAGTGATCGGTAAGACGTCCGCGAACGCGCTCTATTTTTACGTAGTGTAGACCGTGCGCGTCAAGTATCGCTCTTGCGGCGTCCGCTCCGCAAACGCCCCTTGAGGTCATCACCTTTGAATATTTATCGTAGGTTGACGAAACCTTGAATTGCGCCCACACTGAAATAATAAGAGCGGGCAGTATAAGAAGCACGGTCCAATCAAAATACAGATATCCGAACATAAATTCTCCTTTCGGGGAGAATTACGCAAGTATATCTCCCACGTTTATTTTTCTTCCGCGCACGAAGTCACAAGCCTTCATTCGCGGCTTTCCCTCGGGAAGAACTCCCGTAATATTAAGCGCGCCGTTTTGGCACGCGACCAAAATACCGCCGTCAAGTCCGACGACCTCTCCGGGCTTGCCGTAATTGCCGCTCTCCTTAAAGACCTCTGCGGAGGTGATCTTCAAAAGCTTGCCGTCGGGCGTATGAGTAAAGGCGAGAGGGAAGGGGGACACGCCGCGTATAAGGTTGTGAAGCGTGCGCGCGTCCTTGTTAAAGTCGATGGCGCAATCGTCCTTATTTATCTTTGCGGCGTAGGTTGCAAGCGCGTCGTTTTGAGGCTCGCGCACGACGGTACCTGCCTCGACGCCCTCGAGCGTCTTGACTATAAGCGCCGCTCCGCACTCGCCGAGTTTGTCGTGTACGGTTTCAAAATTATCCGTGTCGGTTATATCAACGTAATCCTTGAGGAGCATATCTCCCGTGTCAAGCCCCTCCGCCATATACATGGTGGTGATGCCCGTCTGCGTCTTGCCGTCAATAATGGCTCTTTGCATGGGGGCGGCTCCGCGGTATTCGGGCAGAAGCGAGCCGTGAACGTTTATACAGCCGTATTTCGGGAAATCAAGCACGTTCTTCGGGAGTATCTTGCCGTATGCGACGACGACTATAACGTCGGGAGCAAGGTCTGCCAAAAGGGCGGCAAATTCCTCCGAGCGCAGAGTGTCGGGCTGATAGACGGGAAAGCCCGCCTCAAGCGCGAAAGCCTTTACGGGGGGCGGAGTCAGCGTATATCCGCGTCCGCGAGGCTTATCGGGCTGGGTTACCACGCCGACTATCTCGTGAGAGGTGCTTGCAAGCGCCTTGAGTGAGAACAGGGCGAAATCGGGAGTGCCCATAAAAAGTATCTTCATATCCACCTCAATTATCTATCATCTTGGCAACGTCAATGTAAAGCTTGCCGTCGAGATGGTCTATTTCATGGCAAAAAGCCTTTGCGAGAAGCCCCGAGCCGGTGCGGTCAAAGGTCTCTCCCTTGCGGTTGAGGGCGCGAACGGTTACGTGCATCGGGCGCTTGGTGATGCCCCATCTGCCGGGAACGGAAAGGCAGCCCTCCTCGCTCTCCTGCTCGCCCGAAAACGCGATGATTTTGGGATTTATAAGCTCGATAAGTCCGTCGTCGGGAGTTTCGATAACGACTACGCGGCGCAAAACTCCGACCTGCGGAGCGGCAAGTCCCACTCCGTCGGCGGCGCGCATGGTGTCTATCATGTCGTCGAGCAGGCGGGTTATTCTGGGCGTTATTTCATCAACGGGACGGCACACCTTGCGAAGCGCGGGGTCCCCAACCTTAAGTATTTTCAATTTTGCCATGAATTATCTCCTGAATATTAAAATTAGTTTGTAAAGTTTATAAATTCGTGGGGTTGACGTCAACGGACAGTGAGAGTCCGTGAGCGCCCGAGGCAGAGAAATATTTGAGTATATCCGAGAGCATTGAGCGAGAACGCTTGTTGGAGCGTATCTTCATTACCATTCTCATGCGGAATTTTCCCTCAACCTTATAAACAGGTGCTTCAAAGGGTCCGTAGACTACGGCGGGAACGTCGGAATACTCTCCTCCGAGATATTCGGAAACCTTCTCTCCGAGAAGCTTGGAGGCGCGGAACAGCTCGTTTTCGTTTGAGCAGGTCAGCGTCAGCAACGCTATATCGCAAAACGGCGGGAACACCAAAAGCTTGCGTAGCTTTATCTCACTTTCGTAAAAGCCGCGGTAGTTCTGCGCGCAGGCGAATTTTATGCATTCGTTGTCGGGGTTGTTGGTCTGTATTACGGCAACGCCGCTCTTTTCGGAGCGTCCCGCTCTGCCTATGACCTGCGTGAGCATAGCGAAGGTGCGCTCTGCCGCGCGGTAGTCGTCAAGGTACAGAGAAGCATCGGCAAGAAGCACGCCGACGAGCGTAACGTCGGGAAAGTCGTGTCCCTTGGTTACCATCTGCGTGCCGAGGAGCACGTCTGCCTCGTGACGCCTGAACTTTCCGAGAAGCTCGTCGTACGAGCTT
>JAZQTY010000077.1:0-2419 GCA_045631025.1 Eubacteriales bacterium | reverse complement strand
CCTCACAGAAGCGTGTTCTCCGTTCTCAATAAGCTCAAGATCCATGCTTCGGGTGACATCGGCTGCTACACGCTCGGCGCAGTTGCGCCTCTCAGCGTAATCGACACAACCATCTGCATGGGCGCAAGTATCTCCGCGCTCCACGGCATGGAAAAGGCTCGCGGCAAGGAATTTATAAAGAACTGGGTTGCCGTTATCGGTGACTCCACCTTCTTACATACGGGTATCAATTCCCTTATCAATATGGTCTATAACAAGGCTACCGGAACGGTAATGATACTCGACAACAGAACTACGGGTATGACGGGACATCAGGAGCACGCCGCTACCGGTAAGACGCTTAAGGGCGAGGACACCTACGCGATCGATCTCAAGGAGCTTTGCCACGCAGTAGGCGTAAAGAACGTTATCGAGGTAAGCTCGTTTGACGTCAAGAGACTTGAGGAGGTTATCCGTGAGAGCGTAAACGGCGATACGCTTACCGTAATTATAGCAAAAGCGCCCTGCGTGCTTCTCAAGGGACAGAAGTTCCCGAACGTGTGCGTCGTTGACGCTGACGCCTGCAGAAAGTGCGGCGCTTGCATGAAGATAGGCTGCCCCGCTATGACTCGCGGCGAGGACGGCAAGGTTAAGATCGACGCAACAATGTGCAACGGCTGCGGACTTTGCAAGAATTACTGCAAATTCGGCGCAATTAAAACGGTGGAGAGATAATAACTATGACTAAAAATATAATGATAGTAGGCGTTGGTGGACAGGGTACGCTTCTCACCAGCAGAATTATTGGAAAAACGGCTCTCGAGCAGGGCTATGACGTAAAAATTTCCGAGGTACACGGAATGGCGCAGCGCGGCGGTAGCGTCGTTACCTTCGTCAGATTCGGCGAAAAGGTAAACGAGCCCGTCGTTGAAGAAGGTCAGGCAGACGTCATCATCGCCTTCGAGCGACTTGAGGCACAGAGATACGCTCACTTTTTAAAGAAGGACGGCGTACTCGTCGTTAACGACTGCCGCATAGACCCCATGACCGTCGTTATCGGAGCAAAGCAGTATCCGGAAAATATCATTGAAACCCTAAAGGGAAGCCATACAGTCTACGCGCTTGACGGACAGAAAATAGCGCTTGAGCTTGGTAACAGCAAGGTGCTCAATTCCGTTATTCTCGGATACGCGGCAGAGTTTATCGGCTTTGACGCCGACGTGTGGCTCGACACGGTAGCTTCTACCGTTCCCGCAAAAACAATAGAGATCAATAAAGCCGCTTTCATGAGAGGCTATAACGAAAAGCATTAAGGTGACACGAAAAATGATTTGGAATGAAGCAAAGGAATGTATGAGCAGAGACCAAATGACGGCTCTGCAAAGCGCAAGACTCGTAAAGCTCGTTGATTACATGTATCACAACGTCGAGTTTTACCGCAAGAAGATGCAGGCTGTAGGTCTTATGCCCGGCGATATCAAGGGAATTGAGGACATCGTAAAGCTTCCCTTTACGACCAAGGACGACTTAAGAGACAATTACCCCTTCGGTCTTTTCGCAGTACCCAATTCGCAGATCGTAAGAATTCACGCGTCAAGCGGTACTACGGGTAAGGCAACCGTCGTAGGCTACACGAGAAAAGACCTCGACGTTTGGTCTGAATGCGTTGCAAGATGTATGACTATGGCAGGCGTAACCAAGGACGATATAATCCAGATCGCTTACGGCTACGGCTTGTTCACCGGCGGTCTCGGAGCACACGACGGAGCGCAGAAGATAGGCGCGACCGTAGTTCCCATGAGTACGGGTAACTCCAAGAAGCTTACGACGATGATGGTTGACTTCGGCGCTACCGCTATCGCTTGTACACCCTCATATCTGCTCCATATTTCAGAGGTACTTGCAGAGGAAGGACTCCTTGACAAGATCAAGCTCAAGGCAGCTATCTGCGGCGCAGAGCCTTGGACAGAAAAGATGCACCGCGAGATCGAGGCAAAGCTTAATATCAAAGCTTTTGACATTTACGGTCTTAGCGAGATAATGGGCCCCGGTGTTGCTTGCGACTGTGAATTTCACAAGGGACTTCACGTTTGCGAGGATCACTTCTACCCCGAAGTTCTTAACAGCGCAACGCTTACTCCCGTTGCTGACGGCGAAACGGGCGAGCTTGCGTTCACCACGCTCACAAAAGAAGGCATACCGCTTATCCGTTACAGAACCAAGGACCTCACAAGCATCGACCACTCTCCCTGCGACTGCGGAAGAACGAGCGCTCGTATATCCCGCTTCAAGGGACGTGTTGACGATATGCTTATCATCCGCGGCGTAAACGTATTCCCAAGCCAGGTTGAGGCGGCGCTCATTAACGTTGAGGAGGTTACTCCCCACTACATGATGATCGTTGACAGAGTTAATAACCTCGACACTCTTGAAATTCAGG
>JAZQTY010000076.1:0-2760 GCA_045631025.1 Eubacteriales bacterium | reverse complement strand
GAGAGAAGGTTGAGGGTATACTTGGAGCGGGTATGCACGGCTCTACGTTCGGTGGAAATCCCGTATGCGCGGCAGGCGCTTTGAATATACTTTCAAGACTTGACGAGGAGCTTCTCCAAGGAGTCAAGCGCAAGAGTGAGTATATTTTCCGCGAGCTTGAAGGGGCAAAGGGAGTAAAGAGCGTAAGTGGTCTTGGTCTTATGATCGGAATTGAATGCGAGCGTCCTGCTTCGGAAATAATAGAAGAATGTAGAGAAAAGGGCGTTCTCGTTATCAAGGCGAAGCAAAAGGTAAGGCTTTTGCCCGCACTTAATATAGAAGATGAGATATTAACAAAAGCAATAAATATTTTGAAGGAGGCGTGTGCCAAATGAAACATCTGTTAAAGCTTATGGATCTTACCGAGAGGGAGATAGTTGAAATCCTTAATACGGCAGATCAGCTTAAGTATGAAAAGAAGAATGGAATCAAGCATCATATCCTTGCGGGAAAGACGCTTGGAATGATTTTTGAGAAATCCTCTACGAGAACGAGAGTATCGTTTGAGGTCGGAATGTACGACCTTGGAGGTACGGCGCTCTTCTTAAGCTCACGCGATCTTCAGATCGGACGTGGCGAGCCCGTCCAGGATACAGCTCGCGTTCTTTCGAGATACCTTGACGGAATTATGATCCGTACCTTCGACCAAGAGGAGGTTGAGTCTCTTGCTCGCTGCGGCACTATTCCGATAATTAACGGTCTTACGGACTACTGCCACCCCTGCCAGGTGCTTGCCGATCTTATGACGATAAGAGAGCACAAGGGTTGTATCAAGGGCAATAAGCTCTGCTATATCGGTGACGGAAACAATATGACAAACTCTCTTATAGTTGGCGGAATTAAGATGGGAATGAGCGTATCGGTTGCTTGCCCCAAGGGATATGAGCCCGACGCTGAAATTATGAGATGGGCTTCCGTTAACGGAGAGTTTACGTGTACTGATAACGTTCTTGAGGCGGCGAAAGACGCTGACGTGCTCTATACCGACGTTTGGGCTTCCATGGGACAAGAGGGAGAGGCCGAAGAACGTAAGAAGATTTTTGCAGGCTACCAGATAAACAGCGACGTTATGGCTGTGGCTCATAGCGACGCAATGGTTCTCCATTGTTTGCCTGCTCACCGTGGCGAGGAAATTACAGACGAGATTATTGAGGCGCACGCCGCTGAAATATTTGACGAAGCAGAGAACCGCCTGCACGCGCAAAAGGCAGTTCTTGTAAAATGTCTTGCTTAAGAGGTGTATATGAAGAAAGTATATTTGGTTACAGAGGATGGACACAGCTTTGAGGGCTATGCCTTTGGAGCGCAAGCAGAGGTAACGGGAGAGCTCGTATTCAATACGGGAATGGTTGGATATATCGAAACTCTTACCGATGCCGCTTATTACGGACAGATAGTAGTTGAGACGTTTCCTCTCGTAGGAAACTACGGAATCATACCCTCGGACTTTGAGGGCAAGTGTGCCGTAAAGGGACTTATCGTCCGCGAGTGGTGTGATGCGCCCTCGAACTTCAGATGCGAATATGATCTTGACAAATACCTCAAGGACAACGGTGTCCCCGGAATTTACGGAATTGACACCAGAGCTATTACCAAGCATATAAGAGAAAACGGCGTTATGAACGCAAGGATATGCTACGAGCTGCCTTACGACCTTGACGAGATCAAGGCTTATAAGATAAGCGACGCAGTAGCGGCTGTCAGCACCGAGGAGAAGAAGTCCTTTGACGCGGAGAATGCAAAATATAACGTGACAGTCGTTGATTACGGTATCAAAAAGAGCTTTATCGACGAGCTTCTTAAGCGCGGCTGTAACGTAAGCGTTGTTCCCGCAAGCACCTCTGCCGAGGAGATCCTTGCAGGAAGCCCTGACGGAATACTTCTTTCGGGCGGCCCCGGAAATCCTGCGGATTGCGAGGGTTACGTCGATGAGGTTAAGAAGCTTATGGGTAAGACGGTCGTGTTCGGTATAGGACTCGGACACCAGCTTATGGCGCTTGCAATGGGCGCTACTACCTATAAGCTTAAGTACGGTCATCGCGGAGGCAATCAGCCCTCGCATAAGGTGAACAGCAACCGTACTTATATAACGTCGCAGAACTGCGGCTATGCAGTTGATACTGATAGCGTAAAGGTAGGAGCAGTTTCGTTTATAAACGCAAACGATAACACCTGCGAGGGAATTGAATATGCTGACATGAAGGCGTTTTCGGTACAGTTTTATCCCGAGTCTATCGCAGGACTTCACAGCACGTCGTTCCTTTACGACAAATTTATCGATATGATGGGAGGTAATTGATATGCCGCTTAATAAGGACATAAAAAAGGTATTGGTTATTGGTTCCGGTCCTATCGTTATCGGACAAGCAGCAGAGTTTGACTATGCGGGCGCGCAGGCATGCCGCGTTCTTAAGGACGCAGGCGTAAACGTCGTTCTCGTAAACTCCAACCCCGCAACTATAATGACGGACAACGCACTTGCGGACGAGATATATCTCGAGCCTCTTACTGCGGAGACCGTAAAGAGAATTATCGAAAAGGAAAAGCCCGACAGCCTTCTGGCGGGACTTGGCGGACAGACCGGTCTTACGATCGCTATGCAACTCTCCCACGACGGATTTTTAGCATCGCACGGCGTAAGACTTCTCGGAACTGACGCAAAGGCAATCGACAAGGCAGAGGACAGACAACTCTTTAAGGAGACCATGGAGTCCATCGGTG
>JAZQTY010000075.1:0-1879 GCA_045631025.1 Eubacteriales bacterium | reverse complement strand
GTTACAGATACCGCACATAAGTCCGGCTCTGACCTTAAGAAGCTTGTTAACCTCTTCCTTAATAACACCGTTACGGAAGAAAGCGGTTATAAACTTACCTGATCCATCGGGCTCGTCTCCGCCGGAAAATCCACCGGGAACAAATATGATCTGAGACTCAGCTGCAAGTCTTGCAAACTCCTCAACGGAATCGGAAATTCCCTTAGAGGAAAGGTTATTTATTACGAATATCTCGGGCTGTGCTCCTGCGCGCAGGAATGCCTTAGCTGAATCGTATTCGCAGTTTGTTCCCGGGAATACGGGGATAAGCACCTTAGGACGGTCGCACTTGATAAGTGCGGGAGCGCGATTCTCACATTCATAGCTGAACGTGGGTATCTCGCCCTCAGCCTCGGTCGCATTTACGGGAAATACCTTTTCAAGTACGTTCTCGTAGTCAGCGTAAAGAACCGTCATGTCAACCGTTTCCGCACCAAGCGTGATAGCATTCTCCTCAGTAGTAGCACCGAGAAGCTTTCCGCCGCAAACGCACGTGCCGTCAGCAACCTCAAGTATAAACGAGCCGTAGCTGTACTTAAACAGATCGTTCATATCGATGCCGTCAGCATACTTAAATCCAACGTCGTTACCAAACGACATCTTCATGATAGCCTCAGCGACACCGCCGTAAGTAGGCGCATAAGCCGCGAGAACCTTGCCGTCCTCGACGAGTGCTCTTACCTTATTGTAAAGAGCTATGAGAGAAGAAGCAACGGGAAGTCCGTTTTCGTCATACTCGGGAGAGATCCAATAAACCTTGCTATCAGCCTTCTTAAATTCGGGAGTTACGACCTCGCCTGTCTTTCCCGTTGTAACGGCAAAGGAAACGAGCGTGGGAGGAACGTCGATATTTTCAAAGCTTCCGCTCATGGAGTCCTTACCGCCGATAGATGCAATACCGAGGTCCTTCTGTGCCATGAACGCGCCGAGAAGCGCCGCCATGGGCTTGCCCCATCTTGCGCTGTCCTTCTTGGGCTTTTCGAAATATTCTTGGAAGGTAAGATATACGTCCTCAAATGAAGCGCCGCCTGCGATCATCTTGGATACAGACTCGACTACCGCGAGATATGCTCCGTGGTAGGGGCTCTTTTCGGATATGAAGGGATTATAGCCCCAAGCCATATAAGAGCAGGTGTCGGTATCTTTAGACTCAACGGAGATCTTATTCACCATTACCTGCGAGGGAGTGCTCTGATTCTTACCGCCGAAGGGCATCATAACCGTGCCTGCACCGATGGTGGAGTCAAAGCGCTCGGAAAGACCTCTCTTGGAGCACACGTTAAGGTCGGTTGCGAGTGCGCTCATGCGCTCGCTAAAGCTTCCGCTCGTTACCTTATCAAAGCTCTCGGGAGCTTTCGCAACGATATCGATGTGCTTCTCTGCTCCGTTAGAGTTGAGGAATTCGCGCGAAAGGTCAACGATGACCTTGCCGTTCCAATGCATTACGAGTCTTGGAAGCTCGGTAACGGTTGCAACGACGGTTGCCTCAAGGTTTTCCTTGCCCGCAAGCTCAACGAATTTTGCCGCATCGTTCTTATCAACTACGACAGCCATTCTCTCCTGCGACTCACTTATAGCAAGCTCCGTACCGTCAAGTCCCTCATATTTCTTGGGAACTGCGTTAAGGTTGATATCAACGCCGTCAGCAAGCTCGCCGATTGCAACGGAAACACCGCCCGCGCCGAAGTCGTTACATCTCTTTATGAGCTTCGAGGCCTCGGGATTACGGAAAAGACGCTGAAGCTTTCTTTCCTCGGGTGCGTTACCCTTCTGAACCTCTGCACCGCAGGATTCAAGGGATTCAAGCGTATGAGATTTGGACGAGCCGGTCGCACCGCCG
>JAZQTY010000074.1:0-10783 GCA_045631025.1 Eubacteriales bacterium | reverse complement strand
CGAAAATATTATCGGTGTCAAGGTAAGCTCTATCAACTATTACTTTACGAACGTCAGAGAGGCTCTCGAGTTTGCCAAGGCAAATCTCGCGAATACTACGACGCTTACCTTCCGCCGAAACGCACACAACGGAAAGAGCATACTGCTCAACGGCGATACTCTCATCTTTGACGCGGACTTTGCGTCCGTAGGCGGGTATACGTTGACCGTTGACCTGCGCGGCTACGCGCTTTACACCACGAACGGTGAGAGCGTAGTGGACAATCGCAGCGCGGCTGCGTTTGATCTCGTGCTTGCCGATATCTCGGCAACGCCCGGCAGCATGACGGCAGAGGGTAGCGGCAACGTAATTGCCGTCAACAGCGCGTCAGGCTCGCTTACCGTAAGCGCGAAGATCGCTATCGCGGCAGAATCGACGGACGCAGACGCTACGGCAATTCGCTTCGTAACCAAAAACGGCGCTTCTTGCGTCGCGTCGGGCGCGTGGTCGTTGATGGCAAGCGCTCCCGTCGGTACGGCTATCGGTCTGCATCTTGCGGACACGGCAGTGGCAAGCAACGCCTATACCTCGCTTTCCTCATCGGCGCACGCTATTACGGCAATAGGCCGCGTGGCGTACGGCGTTAAGAGTGAAGGGCTCGGCTCATTTGGCAATTCCTCAAACGCTTACGACGGAAGCATTGCGGCAAGAGGTGAAAACGAGGCTTACGGTATTTACGGAGTTCCCGCGGTTTATCTCTCCTCTACGGCAATCGTGACCGTCAACGCAAGTATGACGGGCGGCGTGGCGTACGGTATGAAGGAGGTTGACGCATATACGGCAACGGGCTCGGCGCCTACCTTTACCGTTAAGGCTCCTCTCGGAGCGGCTTACGGCTTTGCCGTGTCGGGGGATATGACCGTCACTTACGGAAATTTTGACGTCAGCGGCAAAACTGCTCACGGTATTATAATTTCGGACGGAGCAACGCTTACTTTGCAATCGGTAACGCTTGACGTCAGCGGAATCTCGACTGCTGTCGGAATAGAAAACCGAGCAGGCGGAACGCTCGTGCGTTCAGGCTCAACGACCTCCGTTATCCGTGTCAGCTCGTCGAACGGAAGCGCTTACGGCGTTAAAAATCACGGTACGGTTTCTTCCCTTACCGCGAATATTACCGTTACGTCAAAAGAGAACGCTTACGGACTTTATAACGAGGGCGGGGAAATCATCGCAAGCGGTATAAATTCCACTGCAATGCGCACCAAGGCTACCTCTACGGAGGGAAAAGGCTACGGCCTTTACAGCACGGGCGGAAGCGTTGGTACGTCCTCGGATTGCCTTGATATAGGCGTATTTGAAGGCTCGTCCTACGGTATCTACTGCGCTGACGGAAGCATTTACGTATCGGGAAATAATCTGTATTTCAAGGGTGCGGATGAGGATAGCGCTCTTTATGAAAGCACTACTCCTACGGCTCCCAACGGCGTACATATCAAAACGGGATATTTACAGGTAGCGGCAAACGAAGGCACTGCCTATGTGGGCTTCTATCGATTGGGCAGAGAATGGACTATCACGTTCGTTACCAATGGCGGTAACGAGATAGACTCGATTACGCAGATATACGACACGCCCCTGACGGCTCCCGAGCACCCCAAGAAGCTCGGATATGAGTTCCTCGGCTGGTATTCCGACGAGGCTTTTAGTACGGCGTATAATATTCCCACAAGAATGCCCGACGGCAATAAGACGCTTTACGCAAGGTGGAATTTGATTACGTATATTTATACGTATGATACGGAGACTACGCCGCTTAAGGTTACCTTTAATACGAATCCTCCCACGGGAACAAGTGAAACAAAAACGATTGACGTTCCGAAAGGTCAGGCGTTAAGCAAAGATGATTTTTCGGATGCTGACGCAACGTTCATTTTCGATTTTCAAAGTAAAACGTATGTTTCCAGTAAAGTGCTCTATATTTTTACGGGATGGTATTCTTCTTCCGCTCGAACCGAGGCGGGTTATGTATCGCTTAATAGTGATCTTTGCTTGTTGGATACAAACGGAGACGGAGAAATAACGCTGTACGGCGGTTGGCAAAAGATTTCCAACTGTCTTGCTTATGATAGTATTTCGCATGAAGATCGTACCGCAAAGAGCTTTTCTACGGAGTATTATAGTTCTTACAACTATTACTATATGTACTACGTTGTTCCCGCAGACGGCACGTACGTATTACAGACGGGTAACTATCATAGTCAACCGAACGGTAATTATACAAGTAAGTATCGCTACGTACATCAATGTACAAATTCTTCGAGTGATTTGCCTTCAGCCATCAGCACCTCTGATTCGAGGGTCAGCGGAACTGTTAAAACGTCTAAAATTACTGCTTCCAATACAGATAATAATTATGTTACGAGCTATACGTTAACTGCTAAAGCAGGAGAAGTTCTTGTAGTGCGCTGGTATAGATATAGTAGCGGTACAAAATATCTCTCCACAAAGGTTTACGCAAGGATAAGTAGTATAACTCTTGCGGCGGATTCGCCTTATGCTGACGTTTCCGAGCTTTTGAATCCCTCGTTTGTGGCGTCGCGCGATTATCGCACGCAGTTTGAATACGACGTGACTATGGGAGACGTTAGTATGGAGGTCCCGACAAAGTCGGGATATCAGTTCCTCGGCTGGTCGGAGCAGGTGGTGACTACGGATAAGAGTCAAATGATGATAACCTTGACTCCCGAGCTCGTCGACGAGCTTGAAACGTGGCGTAATCGAGGCGTTCTCGACCTGTATTCACAGTGGGGTGAGATAACGTGGGACAGCTACTATTCGCCTGACCGACATATGACCTACGAGTCGGTGCTTTCAACGGACGTCGGAGCTATCCGCAAGGACGGAACTATCACTCTGCGCTTCCAAACCGAGCACGCGGTTGACGCCGAGGCAATCTTCCGCTTTAGTGGCGGCTTGACGGCAGGCACGATACTTACGCTCATAGACTTTTCCGACGGTACGCCCGTCTACTACACCTACACGGTAACCGAGGACGGTGTGACCGATGTTTTGGCTTCTTCCTTTACTGAAATGGGAAGTAAGACGAATACTTATCACGGACAAAGCAACCACGTATTGCTTCAGATATGTTACGCAAACGCTGACGTTGCGATAGACGAGGAAAGAGTTGGTATCGTCGTGGACGATCTGACGCCCGAAATCGAGCTGACCTACCGCTTGATCGAAACGGCGGTTACTCCCGACGCGGGAGATGACGTCAGCATGACGTATCTTGATACGCGCGAGACCGTTTTGACGGTTCCCGCTATTTCCGGAACGGGGCTTGCCTCGACCGACCGTATTTTCATACGCGTCAGCTGGGAAGAGCTTACCATGGCGCCCGGAGTTGTCTTTACGATGGATGGCGCTACGGTTACCTCTTACGGGGAGCACGGTATCGTCCTTTCAACCAATTTGACGCTTGACGACCTTGCCGACGGACAGACGTTGACTCTGTACTATACTATGGAGACGATGCGCTTCTGCGAGTTTGAGGGAAAGGAATTCACATTTGAGCTTTACGCAATGCCGGACGGAAAATACGACGGTATGCGTACTATATACGCGTCCGATATTGCTCTCGTCGCTTCGTTTACGCAAATCTTGACGCTTACCGAAACTCCTACGCTTCAGCTTTCCGATACTATCGTAAAGACGGTCGCACCGAGCGGTACGCTCAACATTGGCGGTATTAGCTGCAGTGACGAAAACGCGGAGATACTCGTATATCTGTACGAGCTTGATCCCGATACGGGTGTATATTCGTTTACGGCAAGCTGCGAGGCGCTTTTGAGCGTTGACGGTGGATACCGCGTTGACGTAGACGGTCGTGTGATACGCGTTTCGGATACTGCCGAGGAGCTTCCTGTCGTTACGAACGGCGAGTTAGAGCTTCCGATTTCCGAGAGCGCGGCAGAGGGAATTTATTATCTGAAATTCGTCAGTGGAGATAAGTTCCAGTATTTGCCGTTCCGCGTCTTTATCGAATCCGAGCCCG
The DNA here is from genome assembly GCA_045631025.1 of Eubacteriales bacterium. GTDB lineage: Bacteria > Bacillota > Clostridia > Oscillospirales > CAG-272 > HGM12713. Next base: position 6,743 of record JAZQTY010000074.1, on the reverse strand, counting down.
CAAATTAAAATTTTGAGGGCGAAGTCAGTTATATGCACAAGCCGTGATTTGGTTCTCGTTTGTATGGAGAGGACCAAGTCACGGCTAAAAAAATATAATATTGCGTAAAAACAAAAGCGAGGTGAGAGAATGCCCATAAAGATTATAAGACAGAATATAACGAAAATTAAATGCGATGCGATAGTCAATCCGACTGACGTGCATTGTTCTCACGGCGGTGGAGTTGATGCCGCTATTCACGAGGCAGCGGGAGTGGAGCTTTACCACGCATGTGTCGAGCAAGGCTTTTTGGAGCTTGGAAAGGCAATTATAACGCCTGCGTTTGCCTTGACGTGCAAGTACGTTATACATACCGTCGGACCTCGCTGGAACGGCGGAGAAAACGGAGAAGAAGCGATTTTGCGCTCGTGCTACCGCGAGGTATTAAGGCTTGCGGCTGTGAGCAAATGTAAGAGCCTTGCAATTCCTCTTATCGCCTCGGGAGCGTTTGGCTTTCCAAAGGATAAGGTACTCAAAATCGCAGTTGACGAGATAAGCTCGTTTCTTATTGAAAACGAAATGCTCGTGTATATCGTCGTGTTCGATAAGACCTCATTTTCAATAAGCCAAAAGCTCTTTTCGGACATTACTTCGTTTATCGAGGATAGGTATATAGAAGAACCGCTTTGCTTTAAGGCTGCCCGTGTCGAAGCGTGCGAATGCGCGCCGTATCCGTCGGGAAGTCTTGACGAGCGCTTAAAGCAGATAGACGAGAGCTTTTCCGAGATGCTTCTTCGGAAGATCGACGAGCGGGGAATGACCGATGCGGAGTGCTACAAAAAAGCGAACGTTGACCGTAAGTTGTTCTCTAAAATCCGCAGTAACGTAAATTATAAGCCGAGCAAGCCTACGGCTCTCGCCTTCGCGATAGCGTTGGAGCTGACTCTTGACGAGACGGAGGATATGCTCCGCAAGGCAGGCTTTGCGCTGTCACACAGTAATAAATTCGATATAATAATCGAATATTTTATAAGTCGCGGAAACTATAATATTTACGAAATAAACGAAGTTCTGTATCAGTTTGATCAGAACGGTTTAGGAGTCTGATATGATAAAATTTATTTGCTATCCCAAATGCACTCCCTGTCAAAAGGCAAAAAAGTGGCTTGACGGTAACGAAATCGAATACGGCGAGAGAGATATCAAGCTTGATAATCCGACTCTTGAGGAGCTGACGGCGTGGTACAAGCAAAGCGGTCTGCCGTTGAGAAAGTTCTTTAACACAAGCGGATTGCTCTATAAATCCCTTGACCTTAAAAACAAGCTTCCTTCGATGACAGATGATGATATGTTAAAGCTTCTCGCAAGCGACGGTATGCTCGTAAAGCGCCCGTTGCTTGTCGGTGATGATTTCGTTCTCGTCGGATTTAAGGAAATTGAGTGGGAAGAAAAAACGAATAAATAATTTGTCGCATGCCATGCGACCAAACCTCCTTTTTTTCGTGCTATAATTAAGGCACAAAAACAAAAGGAGGTTTTTCTTATGAAAAACAACGTAACGGAACTCGTATTTATTTTGGACAGAAGCGGATCGATGTCAGGCTTTGAGGCGGATACAGTCGGTGGCTTCAATTCAACTCTTGAAAAGCAGAAAAAAGAGGACGGAAAGGTGTACGTTTCTACGGTGCTTTTCGATAACGAAAGCGAGGTTATTCACGACCGCGTGGACATTTCCGAGGTGAAGCCCTTGACTCGTGAGGATTATCAGGTGGGCGGCTGTACCGCGCTTTTCGATGCTGTCGGGGGAGCCATTCATCACGTCGGCAATATTCACAAGTACGCGCGTCCCGAGGACGTGCCCGAGCATACTGTCTTTATCATCACGACAGATGGAATGGAGAACGCAAGCCGTAGCTATTCGAGAAGCCGTGTTCGCGAGATGATCAATCGTCAGCAGGAGAAATACGGCTGGGAGTTTATATTCCTCGCAGCCAATATCGATGCCGAGGGAGCGGCTGATGACATTGGAATTCGTCGCGAACGCGCCGTAAATTACACGCAGGACAAGGAAGGTTTGCAGGCGACGTATGCCGTCATGTGTGATGCGATCACTACTGTTCGGAAACGTAAAGACCTTGACGCAGGCGAGTGGCGTGAGCGCCTTGATAAGGATAATAATAGGAGGAGAAAATAATGATTGGAGCAATTTACGGAGATATCGTTGGTTCGGTTTATGAGTTCGAAAACAAGAAAAATAAGGATTTCGTGCTATTCAGTGAAAGAAGTAGATTTACCGACGATAGCGTTATGACGCTTGCGGTTGCAAGCGCGCTTTTGATATTTGACGAAATGACGGAGGAGTCAAGCTGTTCAGATGCGCCTTGTAAAAATAATTTAAATTATTTCAAAGAAATTCTCATAAAGGAAATGCGTCGGCTCGGCGATAAATATCCCTATGTAGGATATGGAGGACGGTTTCGCGTTTGGCTTAAGCGAAAGCTGACGGAGCCGTATGGAAGTTACGGAAACGGCTCTGCTATGAGAGTATCTCCCGTTGCATGGTATGCAGGCTCCTTGGAGGAGGCTACCGACTTTGCAAAGGCATCTGCCGAGGTGACGCACAACCATCCCGAGGGAATCAAGGGAGCGGTCGTAACGGCGGGAGCAGCTTATCTCGCAAGAACAGGCGTAACGATGGACGAGATCAAGGCATTTGTCGCAAAGTATTATAAAATAGACTTTACGCTCGACGAGATTCGTCCGACGTATCAATTTAACGAAACTTGCCAAGAGACGGTACCCGAGGCAATGCAGGCGTTTTTTGAGTCCGTTTCGTTCGAGGACGCCATACGCAACGCCATTTCCATCGGTGGTGACAGCGACACACTCGCGGCAATTACCGGAGCAGTCGCCGAAGCCTATTACGGCGTGACCGAAAAAGAAGCGCAGGATGTCACCGACAGACTTGATCCTGCACTTTTGAAAATATTAAGGGAGTTTGAAATGAGATTCATTGGGTAAAAACGGAATGAGGATAGCACTCTGCGTAGCAAATGAGGTGAGATTGCGTAGCAGAGAAGACAGTGAAGTTATATAGATAAAGGCGGCGGAGAAATCCGTCGCCGTATTTTTAGAATGGTGTTGAAACCAGCTGACTTTTGTGGTATAATATAAAAAAAGCGACGGAGTTATTAAGGTTGCGGTGGAGTATTATTGCTGAACCAATAAAAGAGAAATAATGGATATGAGGTAAGAAAATGCAGAGTATTAAGAACAAATTTTCAAAGTTAAACAAATCGCATTTGCTAATAGCGGGCGTTTTGCTTCTCATTTTACTTGCGATCTGCCTTTTGTGGTTCAATAACAGTACCAGCTTGCAGTCTGAAGCTCCGATGGTGGCAAAGGTTTCTTTTGACGGAGATTATCGAATCGGTGACGGTGAATGGCAGAAGATCGAGGAGGGGAAGCATATTCCCTCTACGAAAGGTGATGTAACCTTGCGTGGTAATTTCCACATGTGGGCGCCAGACGGTGAATATGTAGGTATTTACAGAGGTGAAATGCCGATCGCGTTTTATGTAAACCATATCAATTTGACTATTCGTGAAGGCAAAAACGAGCCCTTTGTCGTTGATATTGAAGACTCACGATATGGGGACTCTGTTTGCGGAGTGACATGGACCGCTTACGCCTTTATGGGCGATCCTGAGGAAACTATCGAGATTTTGATACATAATCCTCACGGCTTTGGAAATGAAACCGCGATTGACGAAATGCTGTCTACCATGGCTTTTTGGTCCGGAATTGAATTTGAAAAGGAAATGCTTGAAAGCGGATCGACTGAAAGAAATATAGGACTTGTGCTGGTATTGGCTTCTATCATGATTTTGGGTATTGCGCTGTTCTCAGGCCTTATACACTTAAAGAATACTAAAATCATTTGGTTGCTCGGCAGTCTCATTTTGTTCGCTGGAATATATTTTGCGTACAATGCAGATGGTGTTTCATTCTGGAGTGAGTCTATTGTTTCAAACACGACCATTCTTGGCGTATCGATGATGCTGTATATGTTCTTGCTTTCGATATTCATCGTTTGCTTTATGTCTGTAATGCGAAAACTTGGAGAGCTAACAGTCATTTTACTCGGGGTAGCAAACGCTGTATTCTTCTTTTTGCCAATTGTCAGTGATATCCGCTTCTACGACTTGTGGACTTGGTGGATTGCAACTCAAATAATAGCAAACATAGTTCTTGCGGTCTGCCTTTTAAGAGAGTTCTTAATTTCAAAAACAAGGCTGAAGTGGTTCTATTTAAGTGCGCTTCTGCCTCTTACTGCCTTTGCGGTAGATGCTTTGGGAACATATATCGGCATTTGGAAAGGCGGAGTTGTCTCTCAGTACGTTTTCACCATCCTATTCGTTGTCGCTATCATTATGGTACTTAAGCTTATACCGAACAATATTAATGCTGCGACCAAAGCTAAGGAACTTGAGATGGAGAAAATCGTTCTTAATGCAGAACTTGCCGAAAGCAGAATTTCTACTATGATGAGCCAGATACGTCCTCACTTCATTTATAATACACTCGGCAGTATAGAGCAGCTTTGTGACCTCGATCCTAAGAAGGCGGGTGAGCTTGTACACGATTTCGCCAAATATCTCAGAGGAAACTTTGGAGAACTTGATAATCCCAAGCCGATTCTTATGTCGCAGGAAATGGATCATGTGCATCATTATGTAAGCATTGAAAACGTGCGCTTCCCGGATATGACCTTTACTTTTGAAATGAGCTCAGAGGACTTCCGCATTCCGGCGCTCACCATTCAGCCGATCGTTGAAAACGCAATCAAGCACGGACTTATGAAGCTTCAAAATGGCGGTACTATTCACGTCGTATCTTACGAGACTGATACCGATTACTGCGTTTCTGTTGAGGATGACGATGTTGGCTTTGACACAAGCCTTTTGCTTGACGAAAGAAAGCACGTTGGACTTCGCAACATTCGCGAAAGACTTAAGGCGATGGTCAACGGAACGATAGAAATTGAGAGCACCAGGGGAGTAGGAACCAAGGTACTCATCAAAATTCCAAAGGAGGCAAAAAAATGATTGTAATAGCTGTTGATGATGAGGTTTTGATGCTTGGAGCATTAGTCAAGGCAATCAGCGCATCCCCCGATATTTCTAAAGTGACAAAGTTTTTAAATTGTGAAGAGGCACTTGAATTTGTAAATAACAATCCGATAGACATCGCATTTCTTGATATCAATATGCGTGGTATGGGTGGACTTGCGCTTGCCGAAAAAATTATTGCCGCTCGTCCGAACTGCAAGATCGTTTTTTGCACGGGCTATGAGGAATATGCCATTCCCGCCTTCAAGCTTCACGCATCCGGATATTTGATGAAGCCAATTTCGGCTGAGGACGTGCAAACGGAAATCAATAACATTAAGGGCATAAAAGAAAGAGAAACGATTCTCAAAGTTAAATGCTTTGGTAATTTTGAGTTGTTTGCAAAGGAAGAAAAGCTTGTCTTTAAGCGTGCAAAAACGAAAGAATTATTTGCATTTTTAGTAGATAGAAAGGGTGCCGGAATGACGGCAAGGGAAATCTGCGTTGCTCTGTTTCCCGAGGATTCGGACGATGTAAAGAACTCCGCATATTTACGTCAACTGGTGCTTGATATGAAAGCCACCCTCAAGGCGGTAGGCGCAGAGAACGTATTTCGCCACGAGAAGCCGTATTACCGAATTGATACCAGTCTGATCGAGTGCGATTATCTTTCCTATCTCGAGGTGGGAAAACCCGAATTTCACGGTGAATACATGATGCAATACAGTTGGGCAGAGGATACCTGCGCAACGCTTTATTAAAAAAAGTAAGGGACGAAAAATTTTTTTCGTCCCTTTTGCTATTTGTAACACTTCTGTAACGTTGCGTGTGTTATAATACAGTAATAAAGTTATAATTAGGAGTAATATCTCAAAAAGGGGTTGTCATTATGAAAAAAATGCTAAGTCTTTTTCTTGCGTTGCTGTTGCTTTCACTTTGCCTGACAGGCTGTGGACTTACAGTTCCGCGTCCCGATATAAAGGAGGGACAGTTTGATGTATCCGTTACGTACGAGGTGAACGGGGAGATCAAAACTCTTGATCTTGTGTATATCTGTGAATACGACGGTGTCGATCTGACGCTCGAAGGAACGAGTTACAGAGCTTGGAACGGACATTTCGACGGATACGAGGATGGGGACTTGATTGAGGTCTATGAGATTGAGGGCGGAAAGATTGCACTTTGCTTTCTGATATATCCCGAGTATTTTATGGGCGAGCCCGATTACGCAACCGATTTCTATCCTCACGTTTTGACAAACTATATCTATTACGAGGATGGTGTGGAAATGATAGATGACGATCAAGAGCTTATCGCCGAAAGCTACGGCGTTAAGATAATCGGTTGCGAATATGACACACCTATTGAGAACGAATTTGGAATGTTCAAGTAAAACAAAAGGAGAAATATTATGATAAAAAACAGAACCGCACAATTGATTTATTACACAATTTATTGTACCCTCGGACTTGTTGGTACTATCGCAAGTCTTGGAATCTTTGATAACTTCAATACTATCCGTTGGGATTTCTACGTGCATTTCACCAACATCAGCAACTTCCTTTGCATCGGTGTTATGCTTACCGCTCTTATCCAGACGGCAAAAAAGAAAGAGGACAGCTACGTGACTGCCGCTCCCATTTTGAAGTTTAT